>CAVJJV010000065.1:4058-14051 GCA_963650055.1 Comamonas kerstersii
GTTACAACCTTCACGGCCCCGAAAATCGTTGAGCTTGCGTCCGGCGCTACTCCGCTTGTACTTCTCTCAAAGGGAGAGACATCATCTCTTCCGACTATCACAGAGATGCTTCTGGGGCTCCACGGAGGTACAATCGGAGAGACATGCATAATCGCTCTCTGTATAGGGTGGCTCTACCTTTCCATAAGGAGGGTAATCAAGTGGTACGTGCCGCTTTCCTATATACTCACGGTATTCGTACTCTACTTCTTCTCGTCACTCTCATTTGAGTTCGCCCTCTATGAGATTCTCTCGGGAGGACTCTTCATTGGTGCCGTATTCATGGCGACAGACTACGTGACGACGCCTGTTACAAGTTCAGGCAAGGTTGTTTTCTGTATTCTTGCAGGAATCCTCACTTTCATCATACGTAAGTTCATGGCACTCCCTGAGGGTGTATCATTCTCTATTCTCATCATGAATATCTTCACTCCATTAATCGAGAAGGTATGTCATAAGGTGCCGCTTGGAGGATCCAATTATGTCAAATAAGAAAGATTTCTTTAAAATACTCTCTGTATTCATTCTTGGAATCGTACTCCTTGTACTCCTCAATCTTCTCACCGCTCCTGTTATTGAAAAGAACAAAGAGGCGGGAGAGCTCGCCCCCCTTTATGGAGTCTTCCCAGGCGCATCGGGCTTTACTGAGATTACACTCCCCGGTACTCCCGATACGGTAAAGAGTGTCTTTGAGGAGACAGGCGGTAAGGGTTATGTTGTTAGATGTGCAACAAACAAAGGCTTTACAGGTAACTATATAGAGCTCACCGCCGGAATCTCGAAAGAGGGAAAGATAGTCGGGATTACACTCGACGAATACCCGGAGACCAAGGATTTCGGATCCGGTTACCCTGATACATTCATCGGTGCCGATTCGACTCTTTCCTCGACGGAAATCGTTGCCGGGGTCACTTACTCCTCCTCTGCGTTCCGTAATGCGGTAGCCGATGCCTTCTCCATTCTTGTTGATAACGGCCTTGTAAAGGGCAAGGAGAAGTCTCCCGAGCAGAAGTTCGAAGAGCTCTTACCGACTCTCTTCGGGGAAGCTGTGAACCCTAAAGGGCTGGTAGTCAGCGAGGATTTCACATCTTCCGTGGATGGGGTAATCAAGGCAGAGAAGGCCGGAAACAACACGGCTGCTGCATACCTTGTGGAGGAAAACGGGATAGACTACACGGTGATTGCAGATATCTACTCCGTTTCCGTCTACGATATGGAGGGTAACGAAAGCTGTTCTCTCTCTTCTTCCCTTAGTGATGCGCTCCTCTCGGAGGCAGAGACGGAACTCAAGGACAACTCGAAGAGCGACCTCAAGAAAATCAAGAAGCTCGGATCTCTCTCAGAAAGCGCCGTTTTCACGCTCCTTCCTCTCGAGAACATCCACTCGAGTGTAACCGGCATATGGCTCATCGAGAGTGACGGAAATACATATTACGGTATTTCATCGCGCCCATACGGCTTCGGTAACGAGACGATGGTGATGTATATGCTTCTCACTGCAGACGGAAAGATAGCAGATTTCTCCGTCAAGGAGCTCATAATCGAAGCTGATTACTTCTCCTCCTATACACTCCCGGATAACTACTACGACTCGTTTACCGGGCTCGATTCATCATGGAGCGGAGCCGAGGCAGTCATAAGCGGAGCCACGATGTCGTCCGAGGCTGTGAGGGATGGAATCAACGACTCCTTTGCGGCATACAAATCGATAAAGGAGGGAAAATAAAATGGAAAGGAAAAACAGGGTTTTCTTCATTCTTGTACTCGGTATCGTACCGGCACTTGGATTCTCAAGTGATGTAAGAAGCGCACTTCTTCTCTCGATTGCAACAGTTGTCGGATTCTACATCTCGAGAGCCGTTTCCTATCCCCTTACGAAAAAGAGCGGGGAGGGCGTCTCGTTTCTTATTGCGCTTTTAGTGAACATTTTCGTCTTCTCGGCTTTGATGATGCTTCTCGAGGCATTCCTCTATGATGTCTATAAAGGTATGGAGATATACTTCGCCCTCAATGCAGTAAGCGGCACGGCGCTTCTCTCCTCCTCCGACAGGGACCTTTCACTGAAGGAAAGCATGGCCGATGTGACAGAAACTGCCGATATGTTCTCTCTTCTTGTCATTCTCTCCGCTGTTATAAGGGAGGTATTCGGAAGCGGTTCCTTCTACGGCATAGAAATCGGGTTCATGAAGAACCACCTTATCCCGCTTCTCATAAAGCCTCAGGGAGGTTTCTTCACCCTGGGAATAATACTGGCCCTTCTCAAGGGGACATATAAGAAAGAGGAGGCTTCGAAATGAGTATCAAGGATCTTATTTTATTGACGCTCGGATGCGTTCTTTCTTCAAACTACGTATTCGTGAATTTTCTCTCCTCCGAGACTATTCTCTCGAATGACGGAAGAACACTTAAAAGTAATTTATTCTCAACGCTCTATCTGGGCCTTGTACTTATCGTATCATCGGTTATCCTATGGCCGCTCGAGAAATATCTTATATCGGGTGCAGGATATCTGAGGGTAGTTGTCTACACGATTACCATTCTCCTTGTTACGGCAGTCTTCGGCTTATGCTCGAAGAAGAAGGCTGCGGCTATGCTTCCGGTTGCACTTTCAAGCGGAGTCCTGGGCTCTCTGCTCTTCTTCGAGAGCAGCAGCTACACATTTCTCGAGACTCTCTTTTCGTCTCTCGGCGTAACGCTTGCGTACCTCCTTGTAACTCTTGCTCTCTCATCGGTAAGGGAGAAGGTCAGAGACAGGTATGTCCCGTCCGCTTTCCGCGGGGCTCCGATAATGCTTCTTTCTCTTTCCATAATCGCTCTTACGGTTTATTGTTTCTGATTGATGGATGGAAAAAAGAGAATAAGGGTACTCCTCCCGCTTCTATTCTTCATTCTTCTCTCTCTTGTCCTCTTCTTGGTCTTCAACGGCAGGAAGGAGGAGGGAGACAGAGTGAGGGTGAGTGTCGACGGCAGGATGATAGGAGAGTACCTCCTTGAAGAGGACCGGGAGGTTGTGCTCAACGGGGGAACGAATATACTTCTTATAAAAGACGGAAAGGCATGTATTGAAGACGCCGACTGCCCGGACAGAATATGCGTAAAGGAAGGCTGGGTCAGCAGAACGGGGGAGTGTATAACCTGTCTTCCGAACAGGCTTATTGTTGAAGTCGTCAAGTTGAACGACAGTGTGGATCTGGTGGTGTAGTGTGGAGACGAAGAGAATAACCCGGATGGGGATGCTTGTTGCGCTTTCCCTCATACTCTCCTATGTGGAGATGCTCCTCCCGTCCTTCATTCCCGTTCCGGGAATAAAGCTGGGACTGGCGAACATAGCGGTTGTTTTCGCACTCTACACTCTTCCCTTCAGCGACGTACTCTTCATTTCGGTATTGAGGGTTTTCATCTCATCATTACTCTTCGGGAATGTCCTCTCTCTTCTCTATTCGTTTTCCGGAGCATTGTTGAGTCTTCTTGTGATGGGGATATTGAAGAAAACAGGAGTGAATGAAACTGCGTTGAGCACTGTGGGCGGCGTTGTACATAATGCCTCCCAGCTTATGGTTGCATCCCTTGTAATCAAAAGCAGTGCACTCATGTATTATCTTCCGTTCCTTATTCCTGCAGGTGCCGTCACGGGCTTTCTGATCGGGATCATCACGGGTAAGCTTCTGGAGAGACTGGAGGAGAGTGCAGAGTCCCGGAGAGAATAAGATAATACTGTATTCCAAAGTGATATATAGTATAATTAAGGGAACAAAAGAGGTTATTTTATGGTTAAGAAAACAAGTGAAATCGGGAAATTCATCTCAGGAGGAAGGAATGATGAATTTTCCCCGAAATTCTTCGAGACTACAAGCACGATGGGAGCATTCCAGCGTGTAATACATATTATTACGACCATTCTTGAAGCCGCACTCTCGGTTGTACTGGTTGCGGGTATTCTTCTCTCTGCAGTCCATATTCCGGGATATTTCCGGGATATATACTCCTCAGCGTCCTTCGGGCTCGAGGAACTTGTAAACTATGTTGCGCTCATAATCATCGTAATCGAACTCATACATGTGCTCAATCTCCAGAACCTCAAATCAGTAATCGAGATATTGATGATTGCATTCACACGTGAACTTGTAATCAGAGACTGGGCTATGTGGCAGCTTTTAATCGGAGTAGCGTGCATTGCCGGACTCTTTGCAATCAGCAAGTTCCTGATGGTTGAAGACAAGGACAGGAATTGATGGCCCTTCTTGAGGTTAGCGGACTTTCTTACAGGTATCCCGGCTCTGTTGATTTCGCATTGAGGGATATATCTCTCTATGTCGAAAAGGGTGAGTTTGTCTCTGTCATCGGCCCCAACGGGAGCGGAAAGAGCACTCTCGCCCTCATCCTCTCGGGACTCGTTGAAGAGAAGGAGGGTAGTATTATCCCCCGCCGCATGGAGAGACGTAAGCTCTCCTCAATCGTCTTCCAGAATCCCGATAACCAGATAATCGGGGAAACAGTCGAGGAGGATATTGCATTCGGCCCGGAGAATATGAATCTGGCAAGCAGTGTGATCCGTACCCTTGTCGATAATGCCCTCTATTCCGTCGGCCTCTATGATAAGCGGTATCTCTCACCGGATGCTCTCTCGGGAGGAGAGAAACAGAGGCTCGCCGTCGCCTCCGCACTCGCCCTCGAGCCGGAGGTTCTCATACTCGACGAAGCAAGCAGTATGCTCGACAACACCTCCTCGGAGAGGATTATTTCGATATTGAAGCGTAAATGTATAGAAGACGGTCTCAGTGTAATCTACATCACGCATCACACCCATGAGACTGTATTCTCCGACAGAATCTATGTCATGAACTGTGGTCGTATCGTAAAGAGCGGGACTCCACGTGAGACTTTGACCTACGATATACTCTCGTCCAACAATCTTCCTTTTCCGTACCCTGTCCTGGTTTCCCATAAGCTGGGCCTCGGAAAGGCTCTGACACTCGATGAGCTTTATAATGCTGTAATGAGGAGACTTGAGAGTGTTTGACGCTGCAATCGGAAGGTATTACAGAGGAAGAAGCATCATCCACATGCTCGACCCGAGGGTGAAGCTTCTCTCCCTTCTTTTATACATAGCATCTCTTTTCTATTTCTCCTCTCTTTCATCTCTTATGCTCTCTTTTGGTGTCATATTGATTGTGATTGTTCTTACTCATATCCCATTGAAGTATGTCATCAAGGGTACATACCGTATATTCATCCTTTCCATCTTCTTTGCTCTTTTGATGATTCTCTTCGAGGAGAATGCCGTACGGAAGGCCCTGACTCTGGTCTACCGTCTGACGGCGACAGGTACCGCATCCTCTCTCTTCAGCCTGACGACAAGACCCGTGGATGCCGCAAAGGGAATCGAGAAGGCTCTCGGAAAGGGAAAGCTCAAAAAGCCTGTCCATATACTTGCTACAGTCATCATGATTGCCTTCCGCTTCATCCCCATATTACTCGACGAGGCGGAGAGGGTGATGGATGCCCAGAAGAGCAGGGGATGCTCCTTTGAGGAGAAGGGTTTAGTAAAGAAGGCTGGAGTATTTCTTCCTCTTCTTGTTCCTCTCTTCGTATCGGCATTCAGAAGAGCGGATGAACTTGCGTTATCTATGGACGCAAGGGGGTACAACATAAAAAGCTCGACGAGTCTCTATCCTTTGGAATACAAGACTTTTGATATCATCTCATATATTCTGCTTCTTCTCTATTGTGCCCTTATGTACCTTGTGGAGGTGAAAGTATGGATATAGTTTTCGAGAATGTATTCTACTCCTACCCCGGGAGCGGAAGGGATGCATTGAAGAATATAAATATCGGGATAAAAAGCGGGACGATGACTGCCGTTCTCGGGGAGAGCGGAAGCGGGAAGAGTACGTTTTTCAAGCTCTTCAATGCCCTCATTGCCCCCACAGAGGGACGGGTGCTTCTCGAAGGAGAGGATATAAACGGAGAGAAATACGATAGAAAGAGACTGAGGGAGAAGGTGGGACTTGTCTTCCAGTACCCCGAGAGGCAGCTCTTCGAGAGTACTCTCATAAAGGATGTCGCCTTCGGCCCCCTGAAGAGGGGAAGGAGTAAAGAGGAAGCCCTCCGGGACGCAGAGGAGGCTCTCACTCTTCTTGAAATACCTGAAGAGAAATGGACGGGGAGTCCCATGGCGCTCTCCGGGGGAGAGAAGAGGAAGGCGGCACTAGCGGGAATACTTGCACTTCAAGGCGATGTCATCGTCCTTGACGAGATCTCATCGGGCCTCGATGCAAAGAGCAGAGATTCCATCTTTACAATATTGAAGAGACTCGGGAAAGAGGGAAAGACAATAGTGTTCTCGTCCCATGATCCGGAGGAGGCGGCACTCTATGCCGGCAGGGTGATTCTCATCGAGAACGGGGAGGTGAGAGTCGACGGCACACTCAATGATGTCTACTCATATAAGAGAGAGTACATGACAGAGGGGGCGAAGCTTAAAGAGATGCTTGAAAAGAGTAACGTGAAAACTGGAAAGATGGACTCTATATATGATTCTCTTTCCTCTCTTTCTTCTCTTTTACATACGGTATGATATCGAGCCGGACGATGGCGAGGATGAATGAGAGAAAGGCGAAGGCTTCGATAATAGCACATCCCCAGCTTCCCGATGCTATGTCATAGACGAAGAGACATGGAGACTGCAGGGCGAATAGAATCCTCGTGATTGTAAGGTTGTGTATCCAGAGTCCTGTTGCCGTACATATAAGTGATACCGCCGGCAGAAGAGATACAGGTCCCGCCCATGTGAGAGCGCTCGAGAGTATCGAGAGAGCAATGATCAGATAGAGCCAGAGAACACTCTCCGCCCACTTTCTGTCATTGAAGTATGAGATGGTCGACCTGAAGATACCGACTGTGTTTGTAAGTACGGCAGTATATGCTCCGAGAAGATAGTAGTGTGTAACCCACATCAATCCCGCCGAGAGCTGAAGAAGAAGTATTCTCTTTCTTGTCTTGAGCTGCACGGAGAGAATCGAGATGAATGAGGGGATGAATCCGATTGCCTGCACGAATAGTGAATAGAAGTCCATGAGCACATTAAAGAAAATTCTAAAGGGAAAGAATATGAGAAATATCATATTCCTGTTGTCCGCTGGTTCCCTGAAACATAGAATATGGGTATGGACAAGGATTTTCCATCTCTTTTCTCATTCGACATAACCCCTTTCGCAGTGCCTGTGAAGTACAGAAAGGGTGAGGCTGTATTCAATATAGGGGATGAGAGCTCGAAGCTTGTATATATAACTGAAGGTTTCTCCCGCTGCTACTATATCTTCCCCGACGGAGAGACCGCCGAGCTTGACTATGCCCCCTCACCCGCCTTCTACGGGGAGATGGAGATGCTGGGTATCCAGCGCTATACATCCTCCGTCGAGGCTGTGACGGAGTGCACGGGATATTCGATAGATCTTACAAAGTGTAAGGATCTTCTACTTTCGGACCCTGTCTTTCTCAGAAATCTTGCTGTTTATATAGCTTCTAAGCTCTTCAGGGTCAATTCTGTAAGTGCAAGCAATATGAGCCTCCCGCTGAAGAGGAGACTTTCGTCCTACATATTGAGAACTGAGAGCGGCGGAATATATACGGAGAGCCACATGAGTACATCGAAGTACCTCTCGGTGAGCTACCGTCATCTTCTCCATGTTTTCAATGAACTCGAGAAAGAGGGGGCTCTTGAACGTATAGGTAGAGGTAAATACAGAGTCAGGGACAGAAGACTCCTGGAAAAGGAGGGAGAGGGATGCATGATTTCTGGAGAAGTATAAAGGAGACGACTCTCCCCGTGGTCCTCTACGGGACGGGAGATGCAGCAGAGAGAATTCTATCCCTCATGGAGAAGAGGGGGGTAAGAATAAACGGGGTCTTCGCCTCCGCCGGGTTTGTGAGGAACCGTACCTTCCATGCCTTCCGCGTACTCTCCTATGAAGACGCAAGGCACATATTCGGGAGAATGTGCGTCGTCATGGGATTCGGGACTCAGGACAGAAGAGTGATCGAGGATATAAAGAAGATTGCCCGGGAGAACGAATTCTACTGCCCCTCTCTCCTCTCTGCCGATAACGGAGAGCCTTTCGACGAAGAGTATTACCTATCACACCTCGGTGACTACGAAAGATTCAGGAATTTCCTCACCGACACGAGAAGCAGGGAGATTTTCGATTCCCTGATCCGGTACCGCCTCTCGGGGGATATAACAAACCTGTACTCCATATGGGAGGACGAGAAGAAAAGCTGGGCTCTATTGAATGTTACAGAAAACGAGACCTTCGTCGATGTAGGCGCATACAACGGGGACACCATCCTCCGCTTTTTGGAGATGACGGGAGGAAAATACACAAAAATCATAGGAATCGAGCCTGACAGGAGAAGCTTTCTCAGAGCCGTGAAGAATACAGAAGGAAGGGAGAGAATTACACTGTATAATTCACTTCTATCCGACAGGAAGGAGAGTGTTCTCTTCTCCTCGGGAGAAGGAAGGGGAAACAGCCGGTCTATCAGCGGGAATATAAGAGAGACCACCACCCTCGATATACTCCTGGAGAACGAGGCGCCGACTATAATCAAATTCGATGCAGAGGGAGATGAGGAGAAAATACTCGAGGGGGGACGTAAGACAATCGGAAAGTACAAACCCGATTTGATTCTATCCGTCTACCACAGAATCGACGACTTCTGGAGGCTGGGAGACAAGGCGCGGGAGATAAATCCCTCCTACTCAAGATTCACCCTCAGGTGTTCTCCCTCGATTCCGGACTGGGACATAATCCTCCTTGTTGAGTAATAAAGCACTCCGTATTGATCTTCCTGAATATAGATATTCAAGCTCTTTAACAAGGATGACGTATCTGCCGATCCTCTCTTTGCTGCCAGTATCTACAACATGTTCAAGAATCAAGCTGAGTATCTGGCTAATTCCCTAGAGAAACTTACTCCTGAAGACAAAGTAAGGAAGCAGAGTGAGGTATCAGCCGTCGAAAGTCAGATGGAGGAAATCAGGAAGAGATACTACGGCACCGACAAGTGGATGAAGGCTCCCAACGGCAATGACACAAACCTTACAGAAAGACAATGGCTTCAGGTGAGGACGGAGAACTTCAAGAAGTGGTTCGGTGACTGGGAGAATGACCCGGAAAATGCAAGTAAGGTTGTCGATGTTAACGGCGAGCCTCTTGTTGTTTATCATGGTTCCAGAACGGGTGGGTTCTCAATATTCAGTGAATATGACGGTGATAAACAATCAAACGCTCCAGATGGTAGTTTCTGGTTCAGTGACTCCGAGGAAGTAGCTCGCTCATATAGCGGCACAAAAAAGACGGTTGAAAATTATGTTGATTTATCGGAACTGAGCGAAGACTATGATAGCGAGTACGGTCTTCCATATGGAGATTTAGGGTATGAGCCAGCCAACTATGCCTGTTTCCTGAATATCAGACAGCCATGTTATCAAGACTTTGAAGGACAGAATTGGTCTGGAGATATTGAAGGAGCTTACACGCTTGAAGCAAAAAACGACTTTGGTGAGTGGGAGCAGGTTTATAATAACAACGGCGGGCAGTTGTTCAATACAAAAGAAGTAGCCGAAGAACGTGCAAAGGCTCGCGGTTACAAAGAATATGAAATCCGGGAGAACGGTTGGCTTGGATTTGATACAAACAGCGTGGTAGACACTGCTATGATCAGTGGCTACTTTGATGGTGCAATCCTTGAGAATGTCAATGATCAGGGTGGAAGAGCTTATGCGGATGTTGCTAATGACTATGTAGTCTTTGCCTCTAACCAAGTCAAATCCGCTACAGACAACAACGGCGACTTCTCAAGAGTTGATGATGACATCAGATATCAGGCTATGTCGCTCTCAGAAGATCAGAAGAAATATGTAGAACTGAAGAAGAATATTGTCCTCAATTA
>CAVJJV010000066.1:0-4164 GCA_963650055.1 Comamonas kerstersii
CGTTGTCAACACCGTACCTGCGCTTCGAGAGTGAAATGATTTCCTCGGGAGTTGCGGGGGGTGGCATTACCGTCTCCCTTTACATAGACGGTTTCATTGAAATCGCCGTCTCTGTATCTTACAACCGATCCAGAAGGTGCAACCTTTACTGCCAGCACAAAATACTCGGCGTTATCGTCTACACTCCGTATCATATACGATATCTTTGCATGAGGGAAAATGTGTCTGTCATTCACCTGTGAAATCAAAAGCTTTGTTCTGTCAATCTCCTCGATTCCAAGCCCGAACGCTTCTCCATCATTGGAAACTCCGACAAAGAGAGTTCCTCCCCTGCTGTTGGCGAATCCGACAATGGTTTTCGCCCACTTGATAGGATTATCAGGAGTCAGAACGGCCTTGAATTCATAATCAAGATTTTCAACCACTGCATCAGGATAGAGCTCTTTTATCTTCATATTGCTCCTCTACGTACTCAAGATATCAGACAATACTGAACATTGCACGAACATTACTAAAATCAGCTGGAAAATGACAGCTGTTTAGAAGATAACACATTATTGAATATCAAGTTATCCGACATTACTTAACATTGCACGAACATTACTTGAACATTGCTGCAGGTGTCGTAGAAGAGGATGAATCACCGCCACAGAAGTCTATAGATCCACTCCGCATCCTCAATCTTCTCCAGCTCCGGATGGAATGAAAGGCCGTATTGACTGTGGTATCTAACGGCAACGGGCTTATCATCAACCCGGGAGAGTATCTCGACTTCCTCCCCCGTCCCGACTATGAGGGGCGCGCGGATGAAAGTCATCGGGACAGGGCCGACTCCAGCTACCTCTGATGTAGTGTGAAAGCTCTCCTTCTGCCTGCCGTAGGCATTGCGCCTTACTATGATAGGCATGGTGCCGAATCCCGTCTCTTCCTGGTTCTCTATCCTCTCTGAGAGGAGAATCAATCCCGCACAGGTACCGAGAACGGGAACTCCGGACTTGATCATATCTTTGATTGTGTCAAACATATTGTTGTCCTTGAGGAGCTTCATCTGCACCGTGCTTTCTCCCCCGGGGAGCACAATGCCGTCAAGAGACACATCGAGGTCCCGGCGGCATCTGAGCTCGGAGGCATCATAACCCATAGCAAGGAGCTTCTTTTCATGCTCTATAAAGGCCCCCTGGAGGGCAAGAACACCAATTTTCATATCATCTACCCCTCTCGGCCATGAGAAGCGCTATCTCACTCTCGTTGATTCCGACCATGGCCTCCCCGAGTCCTTCACTGAGTTTTGCTATGAGGGATGCGTCCCTGTAATTCGTCACAGCCTTCACTATTGCATCGGCTCTCTTTTCCGGGTTACCCGACTTGAAGATTCCAGATCCAACAAATACCCCCTCGGCCCCGAGCTGCATCATGAGTGCCGCATCCTGGGGAGTTGCAACACCGCCTGCTGCAAAATTGACGACGGGGAGAGATTCATTTTCATGAACATACGCCACGAGTTCATATGGTACGGAGAGACTCTTTGCCTCCTCGAAGAGTTCATCCTCCCTCATGGAGACGATGCGTCTGATTTCACTCTGCATTCTTCTCATATGTCTGACAGCCTGGATGATGTCCCCCGTCCCCGGTTCCCCTTTCGTTCTTATCATCGAAGCCCCTTCACTTATGCGTCTCAAAGCCTCCCCGAGGTCTTTCGCCCCGCATACAAATGGAACCTTGAACTCCCATTTGTTTATATGGTAGACGTCGTCTGCAGGAGAGAGCACCTCGCTCTCGTCTATGTAGTCGATGTCTATCGCCTCGAGAACCTGAGCCTCTACAAAGTGACCTATCCTGCACTTGGCCATCACGGGAATGGAGACGGCATCCTGTATGCTCTTTATCATCCCGGGGTCGCTCATCCTCGAGACTCCCCCCGCAGCTCTTATGTCTGCAGGAATCCTCTCGAGGGCCATGACAGCACATGCTCCAGCTCTTTCTGCAATCCTTGCCTGCTCGGGAGACGTTACATCCATTATGACCCCGCCCTTCAGCATACGTGCCAGGTCCCTGTTCAAATTGTACCTTTCATTATTCTTCATTGTCTTACCTCTCTATGAAGACGGTAGCACTTCACTTGACCTTATTGAAATATCCAGAAAAGAGAAATATTATATGGTCAGATATAATACCAGGAGATATTATGCTCACCTATAATCTCAAAGACGGGAAAGATCCACTCTATATAACACTCTACTCTTCCATCAAAGACGATATCATAAAGGGACGTCTTCTCCCCGGAGAAGCTCTTCCCTCGAAGAGGAGACTGGCAGAAAACAACGGAATCAGCGTAATAACAGTCGAGAACGCCTATGCCCTCCTTCTCGACGAGGGTTATATCTACTCGAAGCCCCGCAGCGGTTTCTTCGTCTCTGATATCTCAGCCCTCCCGGGAGAGAAAAAGAGAGAAGAGAAGACTAAGAACTATGAAGACAGCATCGTAGATGAAGCTGAGCATATTGCAGACTTCGCCTCCGGGAGGACTCCCTCCGACCTCTTTCCATTCCAGCTCTGGCTCCAGGCGACAAGAAAGGTAATCACAAAAGAAAAGGAGAAGCTTGTCGAGAATCCACCCTCCGAGGGTGTATTGAGCCTCAGGAGAAGCATACAGCGCTACCTTGAAGAGTACAGAGGGCTCAGTGTAGAGGCGGAAAGCATAGTCATTGGGGCGGGAAGCGAATATCTCTATACCCTTCTCATTTCACTTATAGGAAGAGAAAGAATCTATGCAGTGGAGAACCCCGGGTACAGGAAGATCGAGAGGATATACCATTCAGAGGGTGTAAGACTGGAGCATCTTCCTCTCGACGAGTACGGAGTAATACCTTCCGTTCTGGAAGAAAAGAAGCCTGATGTGCTCCATATCACACCATCGCATCAGTATCCGACGGGAATCGTAATGCCGGTGAGCCGCCGCTACGAGCTCCTCGCCTGGGCGGCGGAAAAGGACGGGAGGTACATAATAGAAGACGACTACGACAGCGAGCTCAGGCTTGACGGGAGGCCCGTTCCCGCTCTCTCTTCAATCGACGCGGAGGGAAGAGTAATCTACATCAACACATTCTCCAAGACCCTCTCCTCCACTGTGAGAATCAGCTATATGGTACTCCCTCCTTCATTGATGAAAAGATACAGAGAGGAGTTCTCGTTCTACTCCTCCCCCGTCTCATCTTTCGAGCAGTACATTCTTGGAGAGTTCATGGAAAGCGGAGAGATGGGACGCCATATAAACAGACTGAGAACTTATTACAGAAGAAAGAGAGACACTCTCATAGAGTCATTGAAAAGACACCTGGCTGACAGAGTGGTAATCACGGGAGAGAAGGCGGGACTCCATTTTCTCATGCATGTCACATCCGATAAGAGCGGAGAGGAGATTCTGAGGGATGCACGAAGGGCGGGAATCACACTCTCTTCCCTCTGCGGCTTCTACCACAGAAAAGAAGATTGCCCGGAGGAGAGAAAGAAGACATTCGTTATGAACTATTCCTCTCTCGGGAGAGAGGAAATCGAGAGTGTTGTAGAAAAGCTCTCCCTTGTAATCTGATCAGATTATGAGCTTTTCAAAGAGGATGAGGATAATGAGAAAACTGAAGTTGAAGAGGGAGAAAGACTTCAGGTAGTCCCCCTTCCCTTTCGGATAGTGATGCGAGTATTCGCGGAATGTGATTAATGAGGCAAGGCTTGCTATTATCGTCCCCGTCCCACCTATATTCACCCCCAGGAGCAGATTCCTGTAGTCCGATGTGAACTGCGATAAAAGTATTGCCGAGGGCACGTTGCTGATGAACTGGCACGAGAGAGAGGAGAAGACAAGTGTGTCCTTTTCAAGGAAAAAGAGAAGAATCTCCTCACACCCTCCACTCTCCCCATGTTTCCTGCAAATATAAAGAAGAAGACGAATGTCAATAAAAGGGGGTAATCAACTTCCCCCAGGGCTTTTCTGTCGACAAAGAGAAGAGCAATGGGGACTATGATGAGGCCGTAGTAGTATGGAACCACCCTGAAGACTATGATGATGGAGAAGGCAAAGAGCAGCAGCAGGACTATCGTCTTTCCCCTATCGAGGGAAATCTCCTCATCCTTTATCTCTATTCTCTCGTTCTTTACAAAGATGACAGT
>CAVJJV010000067.1:0-6859 GCA_963650055.1 Comamonas kerstersii
ACTTTTAACATCATGACTCGTTTAATTTGAAAGCTCATCTCAGTAAACTGCTTTGGGGCTTAAGTCAACAGCATTGGAGTGAAAGGATGATTATTCTTCTTCCGGGAGTTATATTCATATATATGATTAGAGTGAACAACAGCTGGCAGAAATATTTTGATGAAGAGCAGAAAAAGGATTATTACCTCTCTCTCAGACAGTTTCTGAAGAGTGAATACTCCTCCCGTACCGTATTCCCCCCTATGGACGAGATATTCTCGGCCTTCATGCTGACCCCCCTGGAAAACGTGAAGGTTGTCCTCGTCGGACAGGACCCCTACCATGAGAAGGGGCAGGCCATGGGGCTCTCGTTCTCTGTCCGGGAATCTGTTGTGATGCCTCCGTCTCTTCTCAATATAAAGAAGGAAATCGAGAACGAGGGCTTTGATACCTCCTCTTTCTCCTCCAATCTGACACGATGGGCGGAGCAGGGGGTGCTTCTTATGAACACGACTCTCACAGTGAGGGAGCACGAGGCTCTATCGCACACGGGAAAGGGATGGGAAATCTTCACGGACAGGTGCATAGAGATTCTCAACAGCCATCCCTCTCCGAAGGTATTTCTTCTCTGGGGAGGAAATGCGAGGAGCAAGAAGAAGATGATAACAAACCCCTCCCACCTTATCCTGGAGAGTGCACACCCGAGTCCCCTCAGCGCCTACAGGGGGTTCTTCGGAAACAACCATTTTCTGAAGGCAAATGAATTTCTCGTTTCCCGCTCCCTCAAGCCGATAGACTGGTGACGGGATACCCCGGACACACAGCGTTGAACAGGTTGTAGATGAGACTGCACATTCTTCGACAGCTTTCACAGACCGTAATATTTTTATTTTTTTCTTCTTTTTGCATCAATGCGGTATTAAGATAATTATCTATGAAGCATTTTGACTTTGTTATTATCGGTGCCGGAGTATCCGGAGCATGGATTGCCTATGAACTCTCGAAGAGAAAGAACAGCGTGTGCATACTTGATAAGGAGTGTGACTGCTCGGAAGGGACGAGCAAGGCCAACTCGGCTATCGTGCATGCGGGCTATGACCCTGAACCGGGTTCCCTCATGGCCCGGTTGAATGTAAGGGGAAACGAAATCATCCGCTCCTCCTCTTCAGATATGGCCATCCCGTTCAGACAGGTGGGGTCGATTGTCGCCGCATTCGACAGTGACGGAGTCAAGAAGATCAACGAACTCTATGCCCGCGGTGTCTTCAACGGGGTTCCCGGCCTCAAACTTCTCTCGAGGGAGGAGACTCTTGAACTCGAGGGTGGTCTCAATCCGGAGGTTCTGGGCTCTCTTTATGCTCCGACGGGCGGAATATGCTCACCCTTCGAGCTTACTGCCGCACCCCTGGAGATTGCAGTGGTCAACGGTGTGGAGTTCCTTACATCATTCAAGGTTGAAAGAGTAGAAAGAACAGAGAGCGGCTTCGTTCTCAACAATACGATTGAAGCGGGTTTCGTCATAAACGCTTCCGGTGTAGATGCCGGTCGTGTTGCATCCCTCTTCGGAGACGATTCAATTGAAATATATCCGAGAAAGGGGGAGTACTCCCTTCTCGACAAGGAGGTCGGAAGTATTGTGAGCCACACCATCTTCCAGCCGCCGACAAAGAACGGAAAGGGTATTCTTGTCTCTCCGACTGTGGACGGCAATATACTCGTGGGACCGAACGCCGAGGATATAACGGACCCGTATGACACTTCGACGACGGATATTGGGCAGGAGGAGATTTTCAAGGGAGGAAGACTCTCCGTTCCTCAATTGAGCGAGAGGAATATAATCACATCGTTCTCCGGAGTCCGTGCCGTTTCGAACAGCAGGGATTTCATCATAGGGTTCTCTACTGTGGAGGGGCTCTTCAATGTCGCCGGAATATGCTCCCCCGGTCTTACTGCATCTCCTGCAATTGGTGAATATGTTTCGAATCTACTTGAGGAGAAGGGACTTCTGGGAGAAGAGAAGGAGAATTACGAGACAAAGAGGACAGTCGTCCGCTTCATGGAACTTGATGACGAAGAGAAGAAGAAGGCTCTGGAGAAGAATCCTCTCTACGGGAGGGTTATATGCCGCTGCGAGAGCGTGACGGAAGGGGAGATAGTTGATGCCGTAAGGAGACCCAACGGAGCGAAGACTCTGGACGGAGTCAAGAGAAGGGTGAGAGCCGGTATGGGACGCTGCCAGGGCGGCTTCTGCGGCCCGAGGGTTATGGAGATTCTCTCGAGGGAACTCGGTGTACCGTTTACTCAGGTGACGAAGTTCGGAAGAGGAAGTTATCTCACACTTGAGAAGGAGGGTGGAAATGACCAGTGTTAAAGTTGCCGTAATCGGAGGCGGGCCTGCGGGGCTGAGCGCCGCTCTCTCGCTCTATGAAGAAGGCGTTGACGATATTCTCATCATCGAACGTGATTTCACCCTCGGCGGTATCCTCAATCAATGTATCCACCCGGGATTCGGACTCGATGTCTTCAAGGAGGAGCTTACAGGACCCGAATATGCCCAGCGCTATGTGGACCGGGTCAGAAAGACTCCTATAAAGTGCCTTGTCGATACGATGGTCACATCAATCACCCCGGAAAGGGTCATTACGGCTTTGAGTGCGGAGAAGGGACTAGTCAAGATTCATGCCGATGCAGTGATACTTGCAATGGGATGCCGGGAAAGAACGAGGGGAATGCTCCATATAGCGGGAACAAGACCTGCCGGCATTTATACTGCAGGGACAGCCCAGCGCCTTGTCAATGTCGACGGGTATATGCCGGGAAAGAAGGTCGTCATCCTCGGCTCGGGTGATATCGGGCTCATAATGGCGAGACGAATGACACTCGAGGGTGCGCACGTCGAGGGAGTATATGAGGTGATGAGCCGCTCGAACGGGCTGAGAAGGAATATAGTACAGTGTCTTGATGACTATGACATACCGCTCCATCTCTTCACGACTGCAACCGAAATCCATGGAAGGGAGAGAGTCGAGGGAGTTACTGTCAGCAGGGTGGACGAGAACCTCAAGCCGGTAAAGGGGACGGAGAGATATGTCGAATGCGACACTGTTCTTCTTTCAGTGGGCCTCATTCCCGAGAACGAGCTTTCACGCGGATGCGGCATAGAGATGGATGCAAGGACACGTGGCCCTGTCAACAAGGGAGATTTCATGACGAGCGTCGAGGGAATCTTCGCCTCGGGCAACGTCCTCAGGGTCTATGATCTTGCCGACAATGTCACGAAGGACAGCGTTCTATGCGGCTGTGCAGTCGCAAAGTACCTCAGGGAGAGGAGATAGAGATGGAAACTAGTCTTGTAACATGTGTAATATGCCCGAAGGGATGCTCGATCAGTGTCAACTGGAGTGAAGAGAACGGAGAGAAGGTCATTGAAGACATTAAAGGCAACAGCTGTAAGCGCGGCTGGATATATGCCTCGAGCGAGGTCGTGCACCCCGTGAGGGTTCTCTCCTCGACTGTCAGAATAAGGAATTCGAACTTGAATCTCCTTCCTGTCAGAAGCCGCTCCCCGCTTCCGAAGGAGGTACTTTTCGAGGCGATGAAGACAATCAAGAATACCGTCGTGGAGGGCCCTGTCAGGATGGGAGATGTAATCATCAGTGATATTGCATCGACGGGAATCGACATGATTGCATGCAGGGATGGGGAAAGAAAAGAGTGAATATCTCTTTTTTTATAGATATATCCATATAATTTACTCTGTTTTTTGTTTACAATATCCCGGAAAGGAATAAGGTAACGGCGATGTTAGACAAAAACAACCAGTATTCAAAGATGAAGCTCCATATCGACACGGAGGTCATGAGGCACCTCTTCGATGGAACTCTTGTACGTGATGCAGACAGAATTCCCATTGACATATGTCCCAGGGACAGGGAACCGTCAAGGTGCTGTATATATAAGGAACGCGCCGTCGTCAGATATCGTATCATGGCACTTGCCGGGTACACACTCGAGACTGATGACGACGAGTACCGCTCTCTCTCTTCCTACATGGAGGAGGCTCTCAGGGAGGATAAGCCCAAGCTTCCGCTTCTGACGACGATTGCAACGGGATGTTCTTCATGTCCCCAGTCGCACTATGAGGTCAGTGATGCCTGCAGGGGCTGTTTCGCCCGTCCGTGTGCATCGAACTGCCCGAAGGATGCCATAATCTTCCAGAGAGGCAAGGCCGTAATCCAGAGAGACAAATGTATTAAGTGCGGTAAGTGCATGGAACGCTGTCCGTACCATTCAATCGTCCATAACTGTGTTCCGTGTGAAGACGCCTGCCCGGTGGGAGCTGTAAAGCAGAACGAGAAGGGAATCAGTGAAGTCGACCATGAGAAGTGCATAGGCTGCGGCAAGTGTATGAAGTCATGTCCCTTCGGTGCGATAGTCAAGAGATCGGGACTCATATCCGTTGGCAAGATGCTCATGAACCATGAGAAGGTTGTTGCAATGATAGCCCCGGCAATAGAGGGACAGCTTCCGGGATCTCTCGAGCAGATCAAGGAGGCTATGAAGGCTGCCGGATTTACAGAGGTAATCGAGGTTGCGGAAGGTGCGAAGATAACGGCGGAGAAGGAAGCTGCGGAGCTTGAAGAGAGAGTAAAGGAAGGAAAGGGCTATCTTGCCACATCCTGCTGCCCGGCATGGTTTACACTTGTCGACAAGCATATTCCGGCACTCAAGGAACACATTTCATCAACACTTTCCCCGATGGGATATACATCCTACCTCTGCAAGGAAAGGTTCCCCGACTACAAGGTGGTCTTTGTAGGACCGTGTGTTGCAAAGCGTTATGAAGCCGCAACACGCTACGGCGATACAATCGACAGAGTAATATCATACAGTGAGCTTTCGGCAATCTTCGCGGCGAAGGACATCGATGTGCAGTCAATGCCCCTCGACTGGGATGAGGAGAGCTGTGCGTCCTACGAGGACTGCAGAAACTTTGCCGCTTCCGGTGGTGTTGCTGGCTGTGTCATGAGCCGTGTGGATGACAAGTCGAAATATAAGGTGATGCCGGTCAACGGTATCGACGCCAAGGTGGTAAGAACGATGAAGACCTGGCCGAAGCTTCCGCCTGAGGCAGATCTTGTTGAAATCATGTGCTGCCCCGGAGGATGTCTCTCCGGCCCCGGTACAATGGTTACCCCGCAGACTGCCATAAAGGCAAGGCAGAATTATGCCAAGCTGAGGCATGAGGCTGCAGAGGCGAAGACAAAAGCAAAGGAAGAATGATGAGCGGAGGTATGTACCTCCGGCCGTAAGAAAGACTCCGGGAAGATGAATTTCCGGAGCCTTTTTTTACCCGGAGTAATGAACTACAGGCCTGTATCCTACGTTGAAATCCGGCGGCATTACTCTACAGCCGTGACGTCTGTTGTATAGTATTTCGCTCTGCCGCGTTTCACAGAGGAAAGATATTTCTTTTTCTCCATTTCGTTCAAGATATTTCTGAGGTAGGAGGAGTTGCTCATCTTCATATATGATGCAATCTCCAGGACGCTTCTTGCACTCCCTGCACAATAGACGGCTATTCTCTTCTCGAGATCGCTTTCATTGTCCATTCTGAATCCCTTATCATCGACTCCGCCTGAATATGTCAGGTCCGGAAGAACAAGTGTAAAATGGTCGCTTCTGACATCGGCATACGGCTTATGGGCCTCATCAGCATCCGAATAGTCTTCCATTATCTTCTCGAATCCCGTCCCTGATGCTTCCATCACGTCACATTTGACGAGGACTGCGCATATGATTTCATTCCGATGCACAGACATAAGCTTCTCAAGATTGTCTACACGCCCGTCGAGGCTGCTTCCGTAGAATCCTCCCGGGGATGTGATTTCAAGACGATTTCTGAAAACCGTTATGTCAATCTGTGTGCCGTCGAGAAAATAGTCACGATGGGCGACGGCATTGACTATTCCTTCCATCAAAGAACGCGCAGGATATGAATAGAGATCAATATGCCTGTCGGAGAGTTTAATGATTGAATGCGTACTGTTCTCCATCACGAAATTGACGGCGTAATTTATGGTCTCGGTTATATCCCCGCTGAATTTCCTTATATTGTCTATCCTGTTGCTTCCCCTTGTGAAGCCGGAGTATACGGAACATTGTACGGTTGTCTTCCCGCCGCTGTAATCATCTCTGAACAGCAGCGCACCGTTTGTAAGGTATCCGTCATTATTGAAGAAACCCATACTTTGAAGAGCTTTATCTGTCAGATCCTTTCCACCTGTCTTCTCTTTATGGAAGGCAAGGAGTTTTTTATAGTCTATACGGGAATATCTGATATCGGAAATAATCGAGTCATATCTGGCTTTTTCGTTTTTACGGCACATATTGAATATCTCTTCATATGTTGCTCCGTTAGTGCAGCCGTCACGTCTCATATAGATTGACGGTACATTATGATATTTGAGGATAACCGGTTTGACCGGTGATTCCTTGATTTTCACCTCAATAAGAAAGAGTTGTTTCTCTCTGATTTCATAAGGGATGAAACGGAACATTACAGTGGGATTCGGGAAAATATGCTGATTGACGGTATTATTGAAATAGTTTCTCTCGTTGTCTGCATCCTTGCTGTCGAATCCTTCGAGCTTTCCTGTCTTGTCCTCTACTCCGATATATATCATGCCCCCGGAGGCATTTGAAAATCCTGCAACAGTTTTGAGCCATCCTTCTGCATCTTCACGGTTAAGACGCAGCTTGAATTCGATTCTGCTGTTTTCAAGTGTATTGATTCCAATTAATTCCGTGATGGTCATTGATTTTCTCCTTGCTTGTCTTTTACTTCAATAAACGTGTACAATTTACTTCAATATACTTC
>CAVJJV010000068.1:0-2696 GCA_963650055.1 Comamonas kerstersii
CCGTGCCATCGGAGATGCGGAGGAGAGATTCACGGAGGACGCCCTCAGAATGCTGAGGGCATGCCGTTTTGCCTCGAAGCTCGGCTTTACAATCGAGGAAAAGACCCTTGAGGCTGTGAAGAAGCTCCACGAAAACATATTGAAGATTTCAATCGAGAGAATAAAGGACGAACTGGACGGAATTCTCCTCTCCCCCGATCCGGTAAGAGGACTCGGATACATGGAGGAGACCGGGCTGAGGGAGGCTGTTCTCCCCGAAGTGGAAATAGGAGAAGAAAAGAAGACATCTCTTATGAAGGCTGCAGAAAGCCGCCTTCCGCTTGCATCCATGTACGCTATCCTCTTCTCCGGCCTCGAGAGCGGAGATATAGAGAAGATACTTACACGCCTCAAGTCTTCCAACAGGGAGAAGAGTGATGTGCTCCTCCTTTCATCCAATCTCCATGTTGATACATCCTCTGATCCAGTAGAAATAAGGAGGTTTATAAAGAGAATCGGAAAGGAGAAAATAGACGACTACTTCAATTACAGAAGAGCTTCAGGATTCGACAGTGACGAAGATCTGGACTTTGAAGAGAAGGTGAAAATAGAGCTCATCAGAAATCCCGCCCTCGAGATAAAAGACCTCCGGGTCAGCGGAAGCGACCTCAAAAATATCGTTGCCCCCGGGCCGGAGATGGGAAGAATGCTCTCGTTCCTTCTTGATAAGGTTATAGAAAATCCCTCTCTCAACGAAAGGGATAAACTACTTGCTCTTCTCACTCGCGGTTCTTGATCACCTCGGTATTGTTCGGTTCGAGTCCCAGGTGGATCAGGGCCTCGCGTGCCGCATTCTGCTCTGCATGCTTTTTGCTCTTTCCGGTAGCCGGGCCGTAGACCTTGTTATCGACCTTTACCGTCACGGAGAAGACCTGGCAGTGGTCCGGTCCCTCCTGGGAAACCAGTTTATACTCGGGAACCCTTCCCCTTCTCTTCTGGTAGTACTCCTGGAGCTTGGTCTTGTAGTCCTTGTAGCTGACCTTGTTCTTCAGAACCATCACAATCTGGGAGGGAATGAAGGAGAGGACGAACTTTCGCGCCTCCTCCAGTCCCGAGTCAAGATAGATCGATGCGATGACTGCCTCGACTGCATCTGCCAGGATTGCCTTCTTGGATGCCCCGCCCTGACTTTTCTCCCCCTTGCCGATTAAAAGGTAGCGGCCGAAATCGAACCTGAGGGCAATTTCAGAGAGGGAATCCTCACTGACGACAAGGGCCTTTATCTTCGAAAACTCACCTTCATGGTAGATTTCATAGTAATTCTCGAAAAGGAATTCCGCCGTTATCAGATCAAGAACGGCATCGCCGAGAAATTCAAGTCTCTCGTTGCTGTCCACTCCCCCCTTCACCTCGTTGGCATAGGAAGTATGGGTGAAGGCAAGATTCAGAAGCTCCGGGTTATTGAAATGAAGATCGTGATCCTTCTGAAAAGAAATAAGCTCCCTTTCTCTTTCTGCAGTAAGAACGGGAGCCTTCAATGAATATGAATCCAACTTAGTTAAGTTCCTTCATGAGGTATTTTACAGAGTCTCCGACTGTCTCGAAGCCGTTGGCCTCATCATCGGAGATGGTTACACCTGTCTCTTCCTCGAGAGCGTAGACAAGGTCATAGGTATCGAGGCTGTCTGCACCGAGGTCCTTGCGGAATGATGCATCCATAGTTACCTTATCGGGACTGACTCTCAACTTCTCGACAACAAGATTCTTTACCTTTTCAAAGATTTCAGCTTCTGTCATCTGTTTACTCCTCATCAACCTTTACAACCATCTTGCCTGCATAGTAGCCGCACTTGGGGCATACACGGTGGGACGGGATAAGGTTTCCACATGTCTGGCATGTTGCGAGATTGGGAGCGGAAAGCTTCATGTTTGCAGCCTTTCTTGATGCTGCTCTGGATTTACTTGTTTTATACTTAGGAGTTGCCATTTTAAACCTCTCTATATTCCTTATTAGATATAACGGTTTGTAAGTCTACCAAAAGAAGCCACCATCGTCAACCGATGGAACAAACCTCAGCTACTATACAGGATTAACACTCTTCGATTCAAGTACCGGGTGGATTAAGCTGTGATAATAATTGATAATAATCTTCATGAAAGTCCTAAGAGAGATATTTCTCCTCCCCGTTCATGTCTATAGAGCAGTCCTGAGTCCCCTCAAGGGCCAACCCACATGCCGCTACACGCCATCATGTTCGGAGTATTTTCTTCTCTCGGTGAGAAAATTCGGAATTTTGAAAGGTACCGCACTCGGCATCTCCCGGCTTCTGAGATGCCGTAACAGTTACTTCGGGGGGCCCGACCCCGTCCCGGATACCTTCTCCTGGAAATACATCAAAGACCAGTATACGGCAAGAAGGAAACCCAGAGGATTCGACAGAGAGATGAAGAAGAATTCCAGCTCCGGAAAATGAGAACCCGTCATGAATAGAGCTTCATGTTCTTTCTGAAATCCTCCGCCGCTTCGGCTGCCTCCTTTTCAGTAATCCGGCTGTCATTGACGAACTACATAAGGGGCAGAGCCAATCCCTCTGTATAGCCATCGGCTTTTACCCGGGCAACATACTTTTCTTCATCATATTCAGTCAAACATTCATACATCTTCATTTCTACTCTCCTTGTCGCGGATACTCCGAGGACTTGCCTCGAGAGAGGAG
>CAVJJV010000069.1:0-3975 GCA_963650055.1 Comamonas kerstersii
TATTAAGGTCCCTCGAGTATGTGTTCCCCGCAAAGTTGATGACAATAGAGTCGGGTTTAATCAGTTAAGGAATAGTTTTATATATGCATGTAACAGTCAGGAATTCAGATCCCGAAAGGGCAAGAAGTTTAAATGAGAAGTTCTCCATTCCTCTTCTCTCCGCCACGATTATGGCCAGGAGAGACGTAAAGGAAGAGGATGTCAAATACTATCTCGAGGATGATATAGTCTACCAGCATAGTCCGTTTACAGTGGATGATGTATTCTCCGCCGTCGAGAGAATCGAGGATGCACTGGATGAGGATGCAAACGGGGAGCAGGAGAAGATAATCATCTACGGAGACAGGGATGTGGACGGAATAACCTCCACCGCCATCATGTACAAAACGCTCAGGAAGCTCGGGGCGAAGAATGTCGTAACCCGTCTTCCCCGCGGGGATGAGGGCTACGGGCTCGGTGTGGAAATCACCCGCGAGATAATCGATTCGGGGGCAACGCTCTGTATTACAGTCGATAACGGAATAAGTGCTGTCGAGGAAATCAGAAACCTCGAGAAGAACGGAGTCGATGTAATCGTACTCGACCACCATCTTCCCCAGGACAGTCTTCCTCCTGCATGTGCTATTTTCGACCCGAAAGTCGAGGGGCAGGGCTATCCTTTTTCTTCCCTTGCAGGGTGTGCCGTCGCCGCAAAGCTCTCTTGGGCGCTCTTCTTCTCGCGTACTCCTCTCTTCAACTCATCCGTCATCCTCCTTCATGCCGAGCCGTGCAACGGGACTATACGCGTCGATGCGGTGAAGGTCGAGAATCTTGTCGAGGTGGACCGCTGCTCGGATGAGTTTTTAGAGGGAGAGAAGGGTTCTCTCTATACTTCCAGACTCTTCAGACTGCTTTCAAGCAATACTCCGATTGTGGTTCTCGATAAAGATACCGAGCTGACGCTTCTCAGGAAGGCATTCGGGAAGGGCGTCGACATCTCCCTCGAGGAATTCAGACCCGCTCTCGAGAGAGTCATCCCGTCGGCGAAAGGAAAGAGTCTCTTCGAGCTTGCACTCCGCTCCCGCTCTGCCCGCTACTCCTCCTCCGCTTCTGAAATCGAGACCCTTCTCGGTCTCTTCAGAAGTGTCTCCATCCACTCCTACCCTGAGCTGACGAAGGAGTTCGAGGAGATACAGGTTCTCGAGGCAATCGGGACGATAGCGGATCTCATGCCTCTTGTGGATGAAAACAGACTTATTGTGAAGAAGGGGCTCAAGCTTCTCTCCACCCGCCCGCCGGAGACATTGTCGTACCTCATGTCGAAGCAGGGGCTCATAGGGCGTCCTGTGACGGCATCGAATGTCTCGTATAAGATTACACCCGTTCTCAATGCGTCGGGAAGAATGGGAGAGCCCGAGACAGCCCTCTCTCTTCTCCTTTCTTCCTCTTACAGTGAAATAGAGACCCTTACGGACAAGCTCCTTTCTCTCAATTCTACAAGGCAGAAGACTGAAGAGGAGGTTCTTTCGAACATAATGCCGATGGCCTCCTCATCATTCGAAAAGACAAAGGAACGTTTCGTAATCGTGGAGGACGAGTCGGTGCCCAGAGGCCTCACCGGTGCCATTGCAAGCAGGCTTGCCAACGAGAAGGAGGTCCCGGCAATCGTACTCTCCACAGGAGGGGATGTCGTATTCGGTTCCCTCAGGTGCCGTGAGCCGTGGAATGCAAAGGAATTTCTATCGCTTTTCTCACACCTCTTTGAAGATTACGGGGGACACCGTGCCGCCGCGGGGCTGAGAATGAAGACGGAGAACAAGGATGAATTCGTCACCTCACTCTATTCGTACGTCTCTGACATGGAGGAAACGGAGTCGGAGGATGAGACTCTCTTCGTCGATGCCGTCGTCACAGGCCGGGACTTCGAAAAGGATATATGGAGTGCACTCTCCCTCTTCGAACCTTTCGGACAGGAGTCGGAGGAATTGAGATTCTATGTGGACAGGGCCGTCATAAGAGAGGCATACCACGTCAGAAACAGCGACAGATACATGCGTTTCTCCATTGAATGCGGAGGATACATATGGCCTGCCGTATGGTGGAATGCTACCGGGGGCGGTGAGTTTTATCCAGGGCGCGAGGTATCGCTCGTATTCTCTCCGGAAATCAACTGGTGGAAGGGTACAGGAAAGGAACAGCTCAATATATTGAAAATAGAACCTGTAAAATAGAGATTAAGTACATACGCAATTTTTCAAATGAAAATTAGTGCATTTCCTATATTTTTTAATAAATAATTTGACATGTCGCAAACTAGATGGGATACTTACAGGGAAATACAAAATCATTTGAAAAAGGAGTTATTAAAAAATGGTTATTCTCATTGCGGATGCATTTGATAAATCTCTTCCCGATAAGCTCAGTGTTTTCGGTGAAGTTACGACAGATATCGCAAGACTCGGTGAGGCTGATGTTGTTCTCATCAGATCGAAGACGAAGGCTACAAAGGAATATATTGATACAGCAAAGAACATGAAGCTTATCATCCGCGGCGGAGTCGGCATGGACAACATCGACATCCCTTACTGCAAGGAGAAGGGAATCGTCGCAACGAATACACCCAGGTCATCGGCAATCGCAGTTGCGGAACTTGCATTCTGCCTGATGCTCAGCACACCCAACAATCTCTGCTTCTACGATTCCACGATGAAGGCAGGCGAATGGGCGAAGAAGACGAAGAGACACGAGCTCTACGGAAAGACACTCTGTCTTCTCGGCATCGGAAACATTGCACGCAAGGTTGCTGAAAGAGCACATGCATTCGGCATGAAGGTAGTTGCATATGATAAGTATGTTCCCCAGTCCGATGCTGCCGAGATGATGAGCCTCGAGGATGCAGTCAAGGATGCAGACTACATTTCAATGCATCTTCCTCTCACACCCGAAACAGAGAAAATGGTCAATAAAGACCTCATTGCAAAGATGACGAAGAAGCCTGTCATCATCAATACCGGAAGAGGAAAGTGTGTCGATGAAGTGGCTGTCGCAGAGGCTTTGAACAATGGTGACCTCTCATGGTTCTGCACTGACGTCTACTCAACAGAACCGCCGGTTGTCAGCGAGAACCCGCTTTTCGGGTGTAAAAACGTAACATTTACACCTCATGTCGGTGCAAACAGTGAAGAGAACCTTCTCAGAATCGGAGAAGAGGTTATCGCTACTATAGACAAGTATCACAGGGAAGGCCTCGTATAATTCAGGAGGGGGAGTGCTATGGTAAAGAAGATTGACGACACCAACAAGGCGATAATCAGACTCCTCAAGGACGGCAGAAGACCTTACTCCGTTATCGCAGATGAGCTCGATATCACAGAGAACACCGTACGAAGCAGGGCCAACAAGCTGCTTGAGGACGGTGTGTTGAAGATAATGGGTATGGTCGATCCTGAATATGTTCCCGGCCTTCAGGTAATCTATATGGGCATCAAGCTCTCGACTATGGAGCTTGCAAAGAAGGCTGACGAGTTCATGCAGCTCAGAGGGGTCGTCTCGGTTGCCGTAGTCACAGGCAGATACGATCTTATAGTGAAACTTGTGCTCAGCGAGGAGGAGGATCTTTCTCTTTTGAATTTCTTCTCCAACGAGCTGACGAAGATTTCGAATGTGCTGGATGTTGAAACCTATGTGGTTTACCAGTCACACAATCTCCTGGTCCCGTATATCCTGTAATATGTACTTTTACAGTATTCGACCCCTTCAGGTGTTCCCGAGGGGGTTTTTGTTGTATAATCACCGGATATAGACCGGAGGACTGAGATGGATAGAGAACTCTTTAAAGATATAGAACCTTATTTCGGAAGCGATTTCGAGGATGCCATGGCCCGTCTTACCGCCCAGCGCGAGTATATCGGGGCCGTTGCCTATATGCTCTCTGGAAGCGACCCGATGGCCGTTGCGGCTACCGTGAAGGAGATGACCCGGAGACTCGGGGATGTG
>CAVJJV010000070.1:0-7723 GCA_963650055.1 Comamonas kerstersii
CAATCTCAACACTTGTTCAGTTCATCAGGGACGGCCTGATCAGTGAAGACAATGCGGCGAAGAGAGCAAACATGAGTCTTGAGGATTTCAGGAAGGCCGAGGCGCTGTACTGCAATTGAAGTCGCTCAATAAAAATCGACAGGACCTGTATTGATGAGATTTTCATCCGTACAGGTCCATATATTTGTATTCCCGGATGTTGCCTAACTGCGTCAAGAGAAGGAAAATATCGGTGAGGCACAACAATGGCTAACATAATTGATTATCTTCTGTGGAGAGGAGATCTGAAGTTCAGCGCCGATCCCCTCAACGAGGTTGACGGAGCGGTACTCTCAAGGCTTACATACCAGAGGTTCGAGCTTCTTACCCCTCCTGTAAATGGAAAAACGGTCGGAGAGGCCCTTTGTGATATCCTACTCCTTCCATCAATCGAGGAGAAGACTCTCTTCAAGAACGACTATGACTTCATGAAAGCCCTTGTCAAGGCAGAGAGGTTCATGCATCTCAAAATCCTCGATTACACCGATATTGTTGAAAAGGAGAACCAGACACAGTTCTCGGCCCTGACACTTCTCGATAAGGATACAAAGTCGCTTCTTGTCTTCTACCGCGGTACCGACAACACGATAGTGGGCTGGAAGGAAGACTTCAACATGGCCTTCGTCACTCCCCTCCCCGGGCAGCTTATGGCTGAGAAATATCTTGAAAAGATGAGTCTGTCGCATAGTGGAAGAATATTCGTCGGAGGACACTCGAAGGGAGGAAATCTTGCACTCTTTGCTTCTGCATTCGCCCCTGAAAGCATACAGAAGAGAATAGATAAGGTATTCAACTATGACGGCCCCGGATTCGATGAATCCATCATAAAAGAGAGTGGATTCACCCAGATCAGAAAGAAGGTTTATACTTTCGTTCCCCAGTCATCCGTTGTAGGGATGCTCCTCGAGCATGAGGGAGACTACACGATTGTACACTCAGAGCGGACATTCATAATGCAGCACGACATCTACTCATGGGATGTGGAGGGAAAGAGGTTCACCGTTCTTGAAGAAGTCGACGGAAGCTCGCGCTTTGTTGACAACACCCTCAAGGATTGGCTGAAGAAGATGGATAAGCCAGAACGTGAGGCATTCGTAGACGGCATCTTCACAGTAATGGAAAGCGGAAACTACACCACACTGCGTGAGATGAAGGAGAACTGGCTCTCATCCGGGCTGTCAATGGTGAAGGGGGCGGTGAATCTCCCTCCCGAGAAGAGAAAGAGCGTACTCGAGGCATTTTCGCTTCTTCTCAAGAGCTCGAAGCTCGCCCTTGTCGCGTTCAGAAAATAGAGAAATATCTCTGGATGGTCTCCCTCTCCGTGGTGTGCGTGAGAGCAAGCTGCAGGAGAATCCTCGCCTTAGCAGGTGGGAGATTGTCGCCGATGATGACGTTGGGCCAAATATCGAATTTGTCGTCGGGAACGATTATTCCGTTTCCTATTCGGCTTGTCCTCACAACCGGAATATCGAGTCTGCCGACTACACGGTTGAAGCTCTCCGAATAGTTTCCGTTGCCGGCTCCGACAAGGATGATGCCGTCGGAAAATGATGCGGCATTTTCAAGAATCCTCGGGTCCGCATCGACATAGAAGATGACGATTTCGACCTTGGGAAGAACGGAGAGGTTATCTACAAAGAAGGGAGAGGAGAGGGTATGAGGCCGTGTGGACTCATTGTAGTATATGATCTCATTGTCGATTATGTATCCCGTCATTCCGAAGTCTCTTCCTCCGAATGCGGTTACGGATGTAGTCGAGAGCTTCTGGAAGTCCCTCGCCCCGTATATGCTGTCGGAGAAGACACACATGACTCCCTTTCCCCTCGATTTTTCCGATGAGGCGACAGCCACCGCCTGATATAGATTCATCGGGCCGTCTGCACTTGTGGCCGTACTCGGTCTCATGGCGCCTGTCAGGACAATGGGCTTATCGGTATGACATGTGAGATGAAGAAAATATGCCGTCTCCTCCATTGTATCGGTGCCGTGTGTGATGACAAAGCCGTCGACAGATGGGTCAGCGGCGAGGGAATTTATCTTCTTTGCAATATCGAGCCAGTTGGCGGATGTGATATCATCGGAGTTTACGTTGACTACCTGTATCTCCCTGAGAGACGCCAGTTCCCCCAGCCCGTCGACAGATGATGCAATACTCTCGATCGAAAGCTTTCCCGGGACATAGTTGGTCTGGCTTCCCTTCTTTCCCGTTCCTGCGATGGTGCCTCCCGTTGCAAGTACGACGACTGTCTTCTTTCTGTCCATATACACTTCCTCTCAATCCCTACCTTTCTGTATTCCACTCAGCCACAGCGCCGAGAGCGACATCAGGGCAGAAAAAACAACAAGAGCAAGTATTGTCCACCTCCACGAGCCCGTTAAATCCTCTACAAGACCGAAGCCGGCGGGGCCGAATGCGGCGAGAATGTAGCCCATGCACTGTCCGAATGATATCTTGGATGCGGTGTCACGGCTGTTTTTACCGTATATCGAACAGAGGGCCATCGTCATACTGAAGGATGCGCCTGTAGAGAGTCCCATGATCACCGTAGCTATCACAATGATGATATAGCTTCCGGAATGGAAAGCAATGAGAATTCCGGGAATGAAAAGAAGAGGCACAAGGAATGAAAGCAGTCCCGCGTTTTTCCGTCCAGTCACAACCGGTATGACAAAGGAAGTAACTAAAGATGCCGTCTGCATGAAGGCTATGAGTATGCCCGTGGATGAAGTGGTTACATTCTTCTGGGCTATGATTGTCGGATACCATGTAATCATCACATAGAATATCAGGGACTGCAGTCCCATATAGATGGCGATGAGAACATTCTCCAGAGACCAGAGTTTCCCCGCTCTCTGCTTCTTCTCGTCTTCACTCTCCTTGATGTTTCTCTTCTGGAAGAAGAGTGAGAAGACGAATGCAAGAAGAGGAAAGACAAGAACTGTCAGGAGAGCCGTCCTCCAGCTGTGGAAGGCATCCGAGAGATTTCTCACTACAGCAGCCGTAACGGCGGAAGCCGAGGTGATGGATGCCGAGTAGAGTCCCATGAGCTTTCCCGTCCTTCCGGGATAGTACTCCTTGAAGAAGGAAGGCATGGCGACATTCAAGAGTCCCGTTCCGATACCAAGCATTGCCGTTCCCAGAAAGAGCGTGAAAATACTTCCGAGAGATCTTACGACAACTCCGGACATTATCGTGATAAGAGCAAGTGATATGACCCTGGCTATTCCTATCTTTCCCGCCGCGACGACCGTAAGCGGTGCCGCCAGGGCGAAGATGACAACAGGAAGCGTCATCAGAAGTCCGCCCTCTGCAGCCGAGAGCCCGAGAGACGATGAGATATCATCCATCAACGGGCCGATGCATCCAATGGGAGCGCACATTGCATACGAGACAAGTATTGTCAGAAGAACAAGGGAGAGCGTTATTCTCACCCTGTCTTTGGTAAATTCGATTTTCTTCATAGTCTACTGTGGGAGAGGATAATCCTCCTCTCTCAAAACGATATCCCCGAAAGGGATTACATAGCCTCTAGGAAAGGTACACCTATTACCTTGAAGCCGTTTTTCATCACCTGGAGGACAAGCTCGCATAGAGTTACACGAGCACAGACAAGTTCGTCGGTCTCTGCATTGAGGATACGGTTGTCATGGTAGTAGTGGCTGAATGTCTTTGCAGTGTCATATAAGAAACCCGCGACAACTGACGGGTCATAGTCTGCAGCGGCACGGCTCAGGTACTCGGGAAATGATGCAACCAGCATCAGAAGAGTCTTCTCATCCTCTATATTCAAGAGACTTCCGTCGAACTCGACATTCTTTCCGCACTCACGGTATTTTCTCATAATCGACGATATCCTTGCTCCGGTATACTGGAGATAAGGTCCTGTATTTCCATTGAATGAAATCGATTCCTTAGGGTTGAAGACCATGTCCTTGGTAGGTGACACCTGTAGTAGATAATAGTTGAGCGCCCCGAGTGCAATCCTATGTGCCGTCTCGTCGACATCATCAACCTTGTCCTCTCTGTCCTTCGAGACAATCTCCTCCTTTGCAAGTGCAGTGAGCTCGGAAAGAAGATCGTCGGCATCAACGACGGTTCCCTCCCTGCTCTTCATCTTGCCGTCGGGAAGATTGACCATACCGTATGAGAGGTGGTGGAGCTCCTCAGCCCATTCATACCCGAGAAGGGAGAGACAGTAGAATAGCACCTTGAAGTGGTACTGCTGCTCGGAGGCAACCACATAGGTCAATGAATCGAACGGCCAGTCGTCATGACGCTTGATTGCCGTTCCGATGTCCTGTGTCATATAAAGAGTCGTTCCGTCCCTGCGGAGGAGGACCTTCTTGTCGAGTCCTATCGGGGAGAGATCCACCTGAACGCTTCCGTCCTCTTCCTTAGTGAATACTCCGCTCTCGACACCCTTGAGAACCTCATCCCTGCCGTACCTGTAGGTTTCCGATTCATAGTAGTATTTGTCGAAGCTGATTCCCATATTCCTGTAGCTCTCCTCAAGACCTGTGAGCGTCCAGTTGTTCATCTTCTCCCAGAGAGCCCTCACCTCTCTGTCGCCGTCCTCCCACTTCTTGAGCATAGCCTGGGCTTCTTTATCAGGGTCGACGAAGCCGGGCTCGTTGACGACAGAGGGATCTGCATTCTTCTTCTCCTCGACTTCCTTCTCCCACTGAGCGAATCGCACATAGTAGCGTCCGACGAAGTGATCCCCCTTCTCTCCCGTGCTCTCCGGGGTCTCACCGTTACCGAATGTCTGATAGGCAAGCATGCTCTTGCATATATGGACACCGCGGTTGTTGATGAGGTTGACCTTTCTTACCTCAGCCCCCTGTGTCTTCAACAGCTCCGAGACACTCTCACCGAGGGAGTCGTTGCGCATATGACCGAGGTGAAGGGGTTTATTGGTATTCGGACATGAGAATTCAACCATCATCCTCTTACCTTCAAGAGACGAGCCGTAACCGTAACTCCCGCCGTCTTTCCTCACCTTTTCAACTATCTTCGACGCAATTGACGAGATATCGAGTGCAACATTGAGATAGGGGCCGGCGAGGATTATGCGTCCCTCCGGATGATTATTCTCGATTGCAGAAGCAATCTCCTTTGCAACAAGAGGAGCGGGCTTTCCTGCAGCCTTGGAGTAAGCAAAGAGCGGGAAGGCTAGGTCCCCCATCTCCTTCTTCGGAGGCACACCCATCGTGAGGGGCGGTATATTATCAGAACCAAGATAACTCCTGAGTTCGCTTTCAATTCTCTTTTTCCATTCTTCTTTTAATTCGGTTAACATTTTATCCTCAACATTCCGATTCTACTATTTTCTCAATCTTCTGGTGAAGTGATATACCATATCATTTCAATTCTTACCTGAAGCCAATCAATGACCACTGGATATTTTAATTTTGTCTGCAGTATTATGGTTCCGATGCAGAAAAAGAGATGCTATCTACAACCATACCGCTCAAGGATTCTGTAACACTGGCTCCCTGTCAGTTCGGTGCACAGCATTAATTCCTTGGCAAGCCCTTCAACATCCTCGATAACAAACGAGTAGTCGATATCATCACCTTTCTTCTCCCAGGCCTGATTGGCAATCTCCATATATTTCTTCAATGTTTTCGGCACAGGAAAGTAAATTGCCTTTACGCAGTATCATCTGCAACAACCTCTTTGTTTTTCTTCTTATCCTTTTCTGACAGAGTTTGTGCCGTTCCATCTCATATATTATTTCTATCTCAAATCTTCCCTTACCTTCATCAGAATACGCCCGAGAAAATTCATCCCCCGCCATTTTGTCATATCGAAACGGTCGGGATTCTTCATTGAGAGTCCTATTCCCCAGACGAGGTCCCTCACAGCGCATTCTGCAAGAATACTTTCGCCGGTATCCAATAATTGCTTTTTCAACTCCTCATTCTGTGAGAACTTGGCAGAGACACCGTCAAAGACAACCCTTCCACGTATCCTGCTCCAGACCCTGTCGGCGTATCCCCGGACAGCACGCCCGAGTGATTTAATTACGGCAACATCAGTTGTATTCATGATATCTTTTGCAATATCAAGATTATTAAAACAGAGAGCCTTCCGGTACATCATATACTGCTCGGAGGAAGAAAACTCCAATCCATCCACGATAAAATCCGAAAGATACCAATTACTCAGAAAACCGTTTTCTTCATCAGGATTATGAAAGCATATAATTTTCATCAGATTCTCCCCACCTTTTCCACTGCGAGCCCGAGTTCCAGATCATGCAGTCCCCAGTAGGCTTTCTTCAGAAACTCCACAGGAATCTTTCTTACAAGCTCATGGCTGGGTATATTGTAATACCATTGATAATAAGCATAGAACTCACCTATCCACTCAGGCATAAACCCCTCAAGCGGGACTCCCCTTTCAGGTGTGTAGCCGTCATTCCGGGTAAAATACTCCCAGAGTTCTTTATAATCCATCGTAGAGACATAAGCCTTACCCTCATCGATGGCCTTCCTTGTCCTGCTTGCCATATAACAATCAATAAAATCTTCCATGTCGCATTCAGGATAGGACAGTGCCACAAAATCAAAGAGTTTACCTTGATTTTCCACCACTTCACTTAGATATTCTTCAGCATATGCTCTCACAAATCACTCCTCGATAATCTTACTGAATACTTTTTCAACCTTGTTTCTATCCGAATCAACCAAGGAACGCATGTTTCTACGTGCTTCAATATCTCTCGAATTATATTTCCCGTTGAACTCAGCATAATCCACAGGTATAACAGAATCAGGGAGCTCCCTCAAATGAGAATATGCCTTTCCCGTCTTTAAGCAATACTGAATCCCCAACTCACCGAGAGATAGTAACTCCTCGAGAATATCGAGGTCCACATTGTCCCGTACAAACTCTTTCGCAATAAAGAAGTAGGACGCATCCGCCCTCCACCCTTTAATCACATCACAGCCAGAAGTATCAACTCCATATTTATCGATAAACTTCTTTGCAAGCATATGATAACGTTTGGAATCCGACGCATCCCTGTGCTTCATAAGTTCAGCAATCCAGGTAAGCACATCGAGTTCCCCGAAATCAAGTATTTCAAGTCCATCCACATCCAATTCATATTTATGTACCCAGCCGTTATTTTCGTCAGGACGACAGACAGCCCACTCTTTGGCAAGTTCCATATTCTCCGTCAGATAAAATCCCTTCCCATAATCATGCTTCTCATTGCCCAGCCTGAATGTAGGTACTACAACTTTATCCGGCGTCCCATGATACAGAATAGTTTTTGCCATCTTTCCTCCTAACAAACCATTCTCTCAAGCAAAGCCTTTTCACCTTTAAACTGCACACACTTACGCAGATTAATAGTAAGAAAAGTGTCAAGAAAGGCAAAAAGTTGTCCAATCTTTTGAAAGGAATGAGGCGTGGATATAAATATCTTAAGTTCGCCAGTCTTAACAAAAGGTTGTACTGTTTCAAATGCCAATTGTCCAGAATCAAATTTACACAGTGAGCAAAACAAGAAATTAAGTCTTCTACCCTTAATTTTTACCTTTTCATAGTGGCGATATAGCTTTCCGGCATTTACTCCAACCAGTGATGTTAGTATAAAGTCACCATCACAATCATATGATTCGTCATGGCAAATAGATGTGCAGCCCAGAATTTCATATCCTCCCAAATTAC
>CAVJJV010000071.1:0-2771 GCA_963650055.1 Comamonas kerstersii
AGTCTGGCTACAGCATCATCCCTTTCCTTCCGTGTCTTACCCGAGACGTAGAGACTTATCCTGTAGTCCTGGAACCTGGTTCCCCAGGATAGAGAAGGATCAGCCTCTTCTGCACACTCTTCGAGTTTTGCTTCAGCAAGTACAAAGGTGGAGTATTCCTCCCTCTCGTCCTCCACGAGAGCGAATCTCTCCCTTAAAAGCGGGATGACCGAGTCGTAGAACATGGGGCGCATCTCCCGCGGGGGTCCCGGGAGAGATATGAGAAGAGTAGTGCCGACAGTACCGTAGAAGCCGGGGGCTGTACCGTTGGGGTTCTTTATTATACTGAAGCCTTCCGGTATATATGCCTGCTTTTCGTTGGCCCCGTACGCCCGCTCTCCGAGAGTCCCGACAAGATGATTCCAGGCGTCCGCGTTTTTCACAAGCTTCCTTCCCGCCGCACCGGCAATGGCCTGGCGGGTCATGTCATCAGAGGTGGGCCCCAGTCCGCCGGTGATGATTACCACGTCATTTAGCGGCATGAGATACGAGAGCGTCTCCCCGATTGTGCCGTCATCGGCTATCTGGATGCTCTCCCTGAAGTGAATGCCGATGCGGGTAAGCTCACGCGCAACGACTGCAGTATGTCTGTCCTCGATTATTCCTCTCGTCAATTCCGTTCCTATGACGACAAGCCCGCAATTAATCATTTTCCACTCTTTTTCCTTATGAAGATGAATACACCCTTACCTATAGAAGCAAGAATTGTGAGCGCAGAGAGAGCTATTGCGATGTAGGCGAAGAGATCTATGTGATTGACATAGAATGTGTTTACATAATTCTCCTGACTGTATACCGGTACATCATATATATGATATCCCATTGTGAAGGGCTCCATCGGATCCTGTATCTCTCCCGTCGGAACGATGAGGCACGTTATTCCGCTGTTGGTTCCCCTCACCATGCTCTTACGGGTCTCGACACATCTGAATGCCGCTATGCATGCATGCTGCCACTCTGCAGACTCCGTCTTCGACCAGTTGTCATTCGTCATGTTGATGATGACCTCGGCTCCGTTCTTGACGAACTCTCCGTTGAGATTGCCGAAGGAATCCTCGTAGCATATCGGAGTCGAGAAGTGGACGCCGTCGAGTTCGAAGACAGTCGACTCCGTTCCCGGAATCCACCAGTTGTAGTCGAATGAAAGGAGAAGATTGTAGAGCCACGGAAGCTGCTTTTCGTATGGAAAGTGCTCCGTAAAGGGGACTAGATGCTGCTTTATGTATTCTCCCGCTATCTCTCCGTCCTTGAAGAGAATGACGGTGTTGTATTCCTCGCTGTTCTTGTTTCCCTCCTCGTCATACGGCGGCTGGGTCTCATCCTTGATGACGGACTTGGGGTTTCCTGTAAGAAGAGGTACCCCTATGGACTCAGCATACTCTACAAAATCGAGGGTGAGGTCATGTATCTCCTCCCAGGCAGTACCCGTGGCATCATAGCGGGTATGCCAGTAGATCGAGGGGACGAATGCAGTCTCAGACCAGACAATAAGATCGGGGTTCTCACTCAGGGATGCCGTCGTATAACGCTTGAGATTGTTGAAGTTGTTGCGGTATGTGCGGTATCCGCCCTTCCAGGAGTCGTGGTTGTGCTGGACAGTGGCGACACGGAGTGTGCTGTCACTCTCCCTGCCGCTCCAGTAGGAGAGAGAACATATACCATAAATAATTGTAATGACTACAAGAATACCGTAGGCGATGAGGGGGATGATATCGGAATGGGTTTTCTCACTGTATTTGAAACTCCCGGTGTGGATGAATGCATAGAGATACTTTGAGAGGTACGCCTGAGGAAATACCATCAGGTAAATCACCCCCCATATTCCTGTGATATCACAGATCTGGTAGAGAACACGGTACGGATAGAGGGCATATACGATGTTGCCGTATGGATACCCGGCAAACCAGCTCTCCGCCAGGTATGCATATGCCGCCCATACGGCACCCTTAAGGATATAGCCCTTATCCGGGAAGGCGGAGTCGACGGCCTTGAGGGCAAGAAAGAGGAATATCATCTCCCCGCCCTTGATTACGGGTGCTATTACAATTGCCAGGGAATGGAATGTCTTCAGCCAGTAGTTGAAGAAGAAGTAATAGACAAGGCCGAATATGAAGCCGTAGAACCATACACAGCGCCACGTGGTGTTCCTGATTACACAGAATACCGGAATGAGCGCAATGAGGCTGAGCCATCCGAAGCCCGTGGGTGTGAGGAATCCCGGGAAGGCCGCAGCCAGCACAAATGCACTCGATAATAAAACAAGAACCTCAGAACACAGTGTTCCGAGGCTCCTTGGATAGTTATTGCTTTTCAAAGAAAACTCCAATTATTCTTCGTTTCCATCTGTAAGGTTCCAGACAAAGTCCTTGAGTTCCTTACCGGGTCTGAAGATAGCAACTCCATGCCTGTCGACAGCGACGACTTCGCCGGTCTTGGGATTTCTTGCCTTCTCTCTGCCCTTTCTCACTCTGACTTCAAATGTGCCGAAGCCTCTGAGTTCGATGACACGACCGTCCTTGAGTCCGTCCTTGACTTCCTCGAAGAGCTCATCGATGACACTGTGGATTTCATTTCTGTTGTAACCGAGCTTGTTGTGAAGATTCTCGATTATTGCTGCCTTTGTAAGTTTCTCTTCCATCTTTAAGTTCTCCCTAAAGCTTATTAAGCAAGCTTATTGTAAGCCTGTGTCAATCTGCTCTTCTTTCTGCTTGCAGTGTTCTGGTGGATTACAC
>CAVJJV010000072.1:0-6395 GCA_963650055.1 Comamonas kerstersii
CGCTCTGTCTTCTCTTCTCGTCACTGACCGGCATACCGGTCAGTACGACACACACGAAGACGACGGCCATCATGGGAGTCGGAGCTGCAAGACGCATGAGCAACGTCAACTGGTCGATTGTAAAGGACCTTGTACTTACATGGGTATTCACATTCCCCGGATGCGGAATTCTGGGGTTCGGTATGGCCAAGTTATTCCTGTTGATATTTGCATAGGAGATTTTTGATATGTCTAAGAAAGGAAACGATTATTTCAGCCTGATTCAGAGTCAGACGGAGTTCTGTGTCAGAGCTTCCGAGATGCTCGAGACTATTTTCTCTTCATTTGATCCCCGTCGGGTCAATGAGTACAGAGAGAATGTACACAGAATAGAGAATGATGCCGACGAAGTCCATCATGATATACTCAATAAGCTCTCGGTTGAGTTCATCACCCCAATCGACCAGGAGGATATACTCCACCTCGTCCAGATTATTGATGATATAACGGATGCACTCGACGAGGTCATGATGGACGTATACATGTACCATGTCGATACAATCCCGCCGCGTGTCGTCGAATTCGTCAAAACAGTCACAAAATGTGTCCATGCCCTCAACGAGGCTGCCGGGGAGCTCAAGAATTTCAAGAAGCCCGAAGAGCTCAGGAAGCTTCTTATCAGGGTCAATGACATCGAAATCGAGGCCGATATCATATACACCGATGTAATCCATGACCTCTTTGCTTCCGATATCGAGCCGAAACAGCTTATGGGTGCTAAGGCCATATATGAAGGGCTGGAGAACTGCTGTGACCTATCGGAACATGCTGCAGATGTCATTGAACAGGTGATTATCAAAAATACCTGATAGTAATATAATTCACCCTTAATATGGTTGTTCTCGTTTTGGATTTGAAGAATGCTTCTGTCAGAAAAGAAGAGTGGAGAGAAGAGTTTCTGGGACTCAGATGTGCTTTCTCCCTCTACGAAAGGTATGGAGACGATTCACTTGTACTTGCTTCCATAACAGATTCCTCTTCTGATGGTGTTTACATCAAGTCCTGGCCTCTCGTCTACTTTTGTGATATCACACAGAAGACGGAGACAGTATCTTTAACCACCCCGCACGGCTCCTCTCTTTTCAGAATGGGGATTGCCGCTGTGGTCATCACGGGAAGGGCGGACAAACTCAAATACATAACCCTCTCACCCTCACGCTGCGAGATTCTGCCAATCGAGAACATGAGGGCGGAAAGCTCCATGCAGTTCGAGAGTGTGGTTGCGTCGATGAGCGACCTCTGTCTTTCTACCGGTATTGCCGCCGACAAGGGGGTCTACTTCGGTTCTCTTCAATACAAGGGGAGGAATATTGACGCCACAGGACTTGGAAGAGCCTTCTACAACCATAATCTCAAGGGCATCGTTATGCCGTCGTTCTCTGAAGACAATCCGGCGCGGGAAGGGGGGAGAGTCAGCGTCAACGACCGCACTCCGTTCTGCCGTATTGTGAAATCATACGGCGAGTATGCCCTTACGTCATCCGCCCTCAGACTGGGGTGGGCACCTGTCGACAACTACAGTGAACGCTTTGACCCCAGAGCATACAACATAGACGGGATGAGCATTGCCGAGAGATTCGGTAACTACCCCGAGGGGTGTCCCGGGTGTCCGCTTTCCTGCTTCAGAAGTACACGTGACGGGATGCCGCTTCCTTCATGGCGTGACCTCTTCTACCTCGGGCCGAACATCGGATTCTTCGATCCGGGGAATATAACAAAGATATATTCCCTAGTCATTGCCCGCGGCCTTGAAATTCCGACTACGGGTGCTCTTATTTCATATATCTTTACTCTCGGTGACGAGGAGAGGGAATTCTATTCGCTTAAGGAGCATACTCTCGAGGCGGTAATATCGTTTATAGGGAGGATCAGCACAGGCTCCATCCTCTCAAAGGGGCTTATGGCACTTCCCGGGGCAGTCCAGAGCTATGACCACAGGCCGGTATTCTGTGATGTCAGGGGATCCTTCACCCACGCTCTTCTTCTTTCCCAGGGACTTGATTTTGTTCTTCCTGCAACCCTCTTCTTTCCTAGTAAGCCTGTCGATGAAAGATGCTCTGCAGTATTTGCACTCTACGAGACAATTTATACTCTTGCGCTGAGGGAACTCGGGTACCCGACATTCCTTCTCTCGTTTCTCTACTGGGCACGTGTTCCCCGGGCGGCATACAGATCCCCCATCCTTGCCCGTTTCTTCCTCAAGCGTTTCAATGCCTTCGGGCATAGCGGAAGGGAACTTCTGGAAATCGGCTGGAAGGTATATGAATCCCTTGCTCTGTCCTGGCATCCGATCCCGAATCACTTCGTTATGGACAGCGTCTCATCCTATGATGCCGCAACGGTGCCTTTGAAGAGACTCCAGGACTACTACGACGAGGAGAAACTCAGACTCATGATTTCATTGAAGTCGAGAAGAGAGAAGACAGAGAGACGTGAGGGGGTTATAAGCGCAGCCGTGGCCCCTGAAGAGGATCGGGGAAGCGAGACGGAACCCGGGTTGAGATAATAGAGGGAACCTCTTCTTTTCAACGACGGAACGTGGGTGTGGCCGGTAATGACTATATCGGTCCCCCGAGGGATTTCAATATCCAGGTGGCCGTGTGTAATGAATACCCTCTTCGAGTAGATTTCGAGTGTAAGTGTAAGCGGAGGAAACGGCAGTGGACCGTATTCATAGAATCTGTCCGAGTTGCCTCTGACACCTTCAAGTGAATAAAACACGGGGTCATACGGGTCGGGGCAGAGGTCGCCTATGCTGATGATTTTCTCGGAGTGGAAGTATCTTTCAGCCTCCCTGACTCTCTCCATCGCCTCTTTGTCCCCGTGCACGTCAGATATTACAAGACAGTTTCTTTCCATATTTACATGATAGTTTATTTTGATTTCTTGATGCTATAATCAAAAACGGAGTTAAACAGATGGAAGAAAGATTACTTACAATGAAGGATGGAAAGAAACTCTTCTACAGGGTATGGCCTGCAGAAAAGACCAGAGCTACAGTACATATCAACCACGGTATGGCGGAACACAGCCTCAGATATGACAGATTTGCAAAGTTCCTCAACGGACTCGGTTATACGGTTTTCTGCCAGGATCATAGAGGTCACGGAAAGACCAAGGAGAACAGCAGCGAGACCGGCTGGTTTGCCGATAAGGATGGCTGGATGCTCATATGCAGCGATTCATATGCACTCGACAGGAAAATCATGAAGGAATATCCCGGCGTTCCCCACTTTATATTCGGACACTCGATGGGCTCTTTCATGACACGCACCAATATTGCACTCCACAGTTCCGATTATACTGCCGCCGTCATAATGGGAACTGGATGCAGCAAGGGCATCGTCAGCAGGGTGGGGAGAAGAATCGCCCTCTCGAGATGCAGAAAATACGGCACAAAGCACAGGGATGAGTTTTTGAACAATCTCGCATTCTCCTCCTATCTCAAGAAGTTCGATTACAAGAACGACGGTGTCTGCTGCTGGCTCTCGAGCGACAGGGACGAAGTGAAGAAGTATGAGGATGACCCCGACTGCGGTTTCATATGCTCCTCCCGCTTCTATGCAGATTTAATCGAGGGACTCGAGACGGCAAACAACCGTGAATTGATAGGAAAAATCAGGAAGGATCTTCCGATTCTCTTTCTCTCGGGCGATATGGACCCTGTCGGAAGCTACGGGAAGGGAGTCATCAAAGCCAGCGGACTCTATAAGGATGCCGGCATAAACGATGTAAGACTGAAGCTCTATAAGGACGGCAGGCATGAGATCCTGAATGATACGATGAAGGACGAAGTAATGAAGGATGTTGCTGCATTCTACGAGGAATTCGTCTGATGGAGCCGCTTAAAAAAGCCGGGGCCTGGATCCGTGACTATTTCAATGCGGTGATTAAGGCTCTCGGCAAGATAGGTTCCGATAATGTCTCCATCCTCGCCTCCGGGATGGTCTATTCGACTCTTGTCGCAATAGTTCCGTGTATAACATTCCTTTCGGCATTCCTCTCGGCTCTCGGGGGGATGGAGAGGTTCATTCTTGTCGTCAGCGAGTGGCTTATGGCGACATTCGGCGAGGCACAGGGGGAGTTTGTCCTTGAAAAGGTCACCCAGTTCAGTCAGAATGCAATGTCCCTCGGAATCGTCGGCTTGATTACATTCGCCGTAACGGGAGCTCTCCTTGCCGGCAAGATCGATACCGTCATAAACAAGATATTCAGAGCACGCTCCCAGCAGGGGGTGATGAAGAGGTACGGCAAGATAGTCATTTTCCTGATTGTCCTCTCGGTCTTCATAGCCGTCTCCTTTTCGCTTGCGCAGTCCGTCAGGATTGATGTCTACTCCCGCCTGGGTCTGGATGAAGCCACGGGAATAGGACGCCGTATACTCAAGAATGCGGGGCAGTTTCTTGTAGTTTTCCTTCTTTTCTTCTTTATTCTGTTCTTTGTTCCGAATGTGAAGGTGAAGGTATCTGCCGCCGTAGCGGGATCGGTCTTCGGTACGATTGTGATGAGTATCTTCTATCTTGTCTTCACCCACCTCATCATATATACGGTAAAGTATTCCGTAATCTACGGTTCTCTTGCCTCCATTCTTCTTGTACTGCTCTTTCTCTATATAGTCTGGTACATAGTGATTCTGGTAAGTGAAGTCACATTCATCTATCAGTTCAGACCGGAGAGGGATGAGACGGAGGGCCGTGTTCTGACACCCCAGAAGGAGATAGAGGAGACGCTTCGTGTCCTTGTCGAGGTGGCGAGAAGCTTCGAGAAGGGAGAGGGCGGGATATCGCCGAGGGTGCTTGCATCCCGTTCTAGGGTGGTCTACTTCAGGGTTATCTCATACCTGAAGATTCTCGAGGACGACGGATTCATCAGTGAGATGAATACCACTCATTATCTATTGTCGCGTCCTTCCGATAAGATAGAGCTTGAGGTCGTTATGGATGCTCTCTACTCTCATAAAAAGGAAAGTACGGAAGAGACCCTCAGAAATTTCAAGAAGGCAGGGCTCGGGAGTCTTGCCGGCAGGACTCTCAGGAGTCTTCTGTAGGAGGTAATATGGATTACGATAAGGTTCTTGATGCATCTTTGAATCAGAATATACCGTCTCCCGATAAGGGAGTCTTCAGAAAGGAAAGAGTGGAAGGCGTGGAGATACGCTTCATCAGGGACGGCGTTCCGCTCGGGGCCAACAGCGTGGTAGCCATTCCCATGGCGGTTGCAGCATTGAAGGACGGAAAGTATATTTACGCCCTTTCCGTCGAGAGAGAGGACCTGAGACAGATTTCCCGGCTCTCCGGCATTGCGGTGAAGACCCTTTCCTCCGAGTACGGAGTGAAGGGATATCTTCTGGATGCGAACCTTGTGATGTATGTGGACGGAGAGGCGGAGAATCTCGGGCTCTTCAATCTCGAGCAGAGCGAAGAGAGTATTACAGACTATCTCTTCGAGGCTCTTCTCGAGTCGCTGGATCTGATCTGTGAATAAGATAAACTACGGTCTCGTCGGAGAGGGGGAGAGGGCATTCCGTCATGCCCATGCTGTAAGCCTCAACCCCGGCTCAACGCTTCTTTCACTCTACTCGAAGAATCCCGAAAGAGGGATGGAGCTCAGGAAAATACACTCGATTCCCTATCTTGAGAGCGACATGGAGTACATGCTTGAGAGGGAGGAGATAGATGGAGTTATCCTGGCTCTCCCCTCAGTGGAACACTTTGAAGGCATCAAATATGTCCTCGACTACTCCAAGGCGGCAGTCGTCGACTTTCCCCTGACTCTTTCAGAAAGTGAAGCTGAGATGATTCTTTCATATGTCGGGGACGGATACTTCATCTTCAACTCGAATCCCTATCTCTATATGCCCGGAAAGAGAATCGAGGGGGAGAACTACACTCTGACTCTTTCAACAATATATCTTTCCCGGGATGAGAAGACTTCCGCAGCCATAGAAACTGTCGTCTTTCTTTTCGGTCCCGTTCTGTCCTTCTCCACAAACGGAGATGAGATAATCCTTTTCCACAGTAATACAAAGGGAAGAATCGTCATCCGCTCGGACTATCTCTCGTCCGGGCTCTCCCTCAAGGTGGACGGAAAGAGTATTTTCTATAATCTTCTTCCTCAGGAGGGACTTGGACACTTCTACTCATATGTATATGACATACTCGAAAACGGAGGAGAGATGGAGGAGAGACTATTGTGCTCTCTCGAGGCGTCCCGGATAGTTACGAAATTAGTACCCTGATGAAAAATTGTCTTCAAATCAATGTGTATTTTTATTCCCCGGACTTGAGTTCGGCAAATTAATTTCTTATATTCCTCTTATAAATAAATAAGGAGATAAATCATGATTGAGAAGAAAA
>CAVJJV010000073.1:0-7242 GCA_963650055.1 Comamonas kerstersii
AACTCATCGTCGCAGATCTTGTCGACGAGATGGTTGATGATATCATAATCCCGGCTTTGAAGATGGATGCAAAGTACGAGACATATCTTCTCGGCACTGCATTCGCACGCCCTGTAATCGGAAAGAAGCTTGCTGAAATCGCCATCAGCGAAGGCGCTGACGCAATCTGCCACGGCGCTACAGGCAAGGGCAACGACCAGGTGAGATTCGAGCTCGCCATCAAGCGCTTTGCTCCCGATATGCCCATAATCGCCCCCTGGAGGGAGTGGAATATCAAATCACGTGATGAGGAGATTGATTATGCAGAGGCTCATAATGTCCCATTGAAGATAAGCCGTGAGACGAACTACTCGAAGGACAAGAACCTCTGGCATCTCAGCCACGAGGGGCTCGATCTCGAGGACCCGGCAAACGAACCGGATTATGACAAGAAGGGATTCCTGGAGATGGGAGTCTCTCCCTTCCAGGCTCCCGATGAGCCCGAGTACGTGACACTCGGCTTCGAGAAGGGTGCTCCTGTCAGCATCGACGGGGAGAAGATGAAGGCCAGTGCCATCATCGCGAAGCTCAACGAGAAGGGCGGAAGAAACGGAATAGGAATAATCGACATAGTCGAGAACCGCCTTGTCGGTATGAAGGACAGGGGCGTCTACGAGACTCCCGGCGGCACGATTCTCTACTTTGCGCACGAGATGCTTGAGATGCTCACTCTCGATAAGGACACACTCCACGAGAAGAAGAAGCTTGCAGTGGTCATGGCTGACCAGATCTACAACGGGAAGTGGTATTCAACTCTCACCCAGTCTCTTGTTGCATTTGCAGATGAAGCGGATAAGTATGTTACAGGAGAGGTGAAACTCAAGCTCTATAAAGGCAACATCATCCCGGCGGGAATGACAAGTCCCTATTCCCTCTACTCGGAGAACCTCGTTACATTCGGGGAGAGCGACTATGACCAGAAGGAAGCAGAAGGCTTCATCAATCTCTGGGGACTTCCGACCAAGGTCGAGGCTTTGAGGGAGAAGGGGTTACTCTGATGGCAAAGATGTGGGTCGGACGTACTGACGGCAGAACCGAGAAGATAGCAGATATCTTCAACTCCTCCATTTCCTTCGACAGCAGAATGTACAGAGAGGACATCCAGGCGTCAATCGCACACGGAAAGATGCTCTCGAAGTGCTCGATCATCACCCAAGAGGAGTGTGAGACACTTGTCTCCGCCCTCGAGGAGATACTTTTCGACATCGAGAGCGGAAAGCTTGTAATCGACAGAGATGCCGAAGATATCCACATGTTCATCGAGGAGGAGCTTACAAAGAGAGTCGGAGAAGCCGGCAAGAAGATCCATACGGCAAGGAGCCGCAACGACCAGGTCGCCCAGGATCTGAGAATGTATCTGAGGGGAAAGAGCAGAGAGATAGACTCTCTTCTCCACTCCCTCATAGAGACCATCTGTCTCAGAGCAGAGGAGTACAGGGATACGATAATGCCCGGGTACACCCACCTCCAGAAGGCCCAGCCCGTGACATTCGGCCACCATCTTACAGCATACTCGATGATGTTTCTGCGTGACAGGGAGAGATTGAAGGACGGGATGAAGAGACTCAATATTTCGCCTATAGGATCCGCCGCCCTTGCCGGAACTACATATGACACAGACAGGGAGTATGAGTCGGAGATGCTGGGGTTCGACGGTATAACAGAGAACAGTATGGACGGGGTCTCGGACAGAGATTTCGCCATAGAGCTGCTCTCCGACCTCTCCATCATCATGATGCATCTCTCGAGACTCTCGGAGGAACTTGTTCTCTGGACAAGCTGGGAGTTCGGATTCGTCTCGCTCTCTTCTGCCTACACTACAGGTTCGTCCATCATGCCGCAGAAGAAGAACAGCGATATGGCGGAACTCATCAGAGGAAAGACGGGGAGGGTCTACGGCTCGCTTATGGGACTCCTCACTGTCCTCAAGGGACTTCCTCTTGCATACAACAAGGATATGCAGGAGGACAAGGAAGGGCTCTTCGACGCCGTCGATACGACCGTCATGTCCCTCAAGGTTATGGATGGTATGATAGCGACGCTGGAAGCCGATGAGGAGAGAATGCTTCTTTCCTCCAGGGAGGGATTCATCAATGCAACCGACCTTGCCGACTACCTTGTGGGAAAGGGCCTTGCATTCCGCAGTGCCTACAGGATAGTCGGAGAGATAGTACATGATGCCATGGAGAACGGATATGTTCTCGAGACATATCCACTTGAGAAGTATAAGGAGTACTCACCTCTATTCAGTTCGGATCTCTATGATGCCATCGATCTGAAGAGGTGCGTGGAGAAGCGCAGCAGCCCCGGCGGCCCGGGAAGAATTGAAGAACAGATTGAATATGTAAGGAGAAAGAACAATGAAGAAAGCTAAATTATTCACCCTTATTACAGTTATCATGATGGTGCTTATGGTCTTTGCATCGTGCTCGAAGAAGACCTCCGGACTCGAAAAGGTCAAGGCAAGCGGAAAGCTGAGCATAGCAACAAGCCCCGATTTCCCTCCCTTTGAATATCTTGACGGGGGTAATGTCGTCGGTATCGAAATCGATATCCTCAACATAATTGCAGAGAAGCTTTCAGTTAAACTCGAGATAAATCAGATGGACTTCGATTCAGTCCTTCCGGGAGTCCAGAGCGGAAAGTTCGATGTGGGTGTCTCCGGTATCTCAATAACAGAGAAGAGAAAGAAGAATGTCCTTTTCTCCGAGTCCTATTGTCTTGCAGCACAGGCCATCGTCGTAACGGAAAGCAGTCCGATAAAGAGCAAGGCCGACCTCGAGGGGAAGAAGATTTCCGTACAGACAGGAACGACAGCAGAGAGCTATACAATGGAGATGGGATACTCTGTCTCGTCATTCACCGCCAACAGTGACGCGGAATCTGCTCTTGTGCAGGGAAAGGTTGATGCCTGGGTCATCGATGACCTTACGGCATATGAAATGGTGGAGGAGTACAACAGAAATGCAGACGTGAAGCTTGTGATTCTCCCGGACGCCATGACGACCGAGCCCTATGCATTTGCATTCTCCCTGGACAACGAAGACCTTGTGAAGGAGTTCAACTCTGTACTTACCTCTCTTGTCGAAGACGGAACAATCGAAGAGATATTCAAGAAGTACAATGCTCCCTACACAAAGCCGGAAACAAAATAATGACAAGCTGGATAAACAAACTATATGAGACATTTGTGGAGACCGGGTATTACACTCTTATGCTTTCAGGCCTTCTCAATACTTTGATAATAACCTTCTTCTCCCTCATTATAGGTCTGGTCCTGGGCTCTCTCATCGCCTGTATCAGATATCTATCGGAGGGAGACGATAGGATGAGGATACTCTCGAAGATCTGCTCGCTCTATGTAACGGTTATCAGAGGAATACCCGTAGTTGTACTTCTCCTGATTTTCTATTTCATAATACTCAAGAGCGCAGACGGACTTCTTGTAGCCTCTATTACATTCGGAATCAACTCGTCCGCCTATATGGCAGAGCTTATAAGAAGTGGAATCAACGCAGTCCCGTACGGCCAGACGGAGGCGGGGCGCAGCCTGGGGCTCTCGAGGGTGAGGACGATGAGGAAGATTGTTCTTCCCCAGGCTGTGAGATACATCCTTCCGGCAGTAGGCAACGAGCTTATAGCCCTCCTGAAGGAGACTGCCGTTGCCGGGTATGTGGCGGTCATCGATCTTACAAGAGCGGGTAACCTTGTCAGGAACAACACATACGACGCCGTCAATCCTCTTCTTATGGTGGCTTTGACGTACCTTGTGATAGTTGTGGTGCTGTCGAAACTTATGGCCCTCATCGAGAGGAGGGGAAGCAATGATTAGAGTTGAAAACCTTACTAAATCATTCAAGGAGCATGAAGTCCTCAAAGGGATAGATTACTCTGTCAACAAGGGTGATGTGATATCTCTCATAGGCCCCTCGGGCGGAGGAAAGTCCACATTCCTGAGATGTCTCAACCTCCTGGAGAAACCTACCGGCGGCCATATATACTTCGAGGGCACCGACCTCACCGCCAAAGGTGTCGATATAGACAGATACAGGGAGAAGATAGGATTTGTTTTCCAGCAGTTCAATCTCTTTTCCCATATGACGGTTCTCGAGAATATGACGGTTGCCCCTGTCATGTTGAAGAAGAAGACAAAAGAGGAAGCAGAGGAGAGAAGTCTCAAACTTCTTGAGCGTGTCGGCCTCAGGAGCAAGGCATTTTCGAAGCCGCTCTCCCTCTCTGGGGGAGAGATGCAGAGAGTTGCGATAGTACGGGCCTTGATGATGGAACCCGATGTTATGCTCTTCGACGAGCCGACATCGGCACTCGACCCGATGATGGTGGGTGAGGTACTTGCAGTCATGAAGGAACTTGCGGAGAGCGGAATGACGATGGTTGTCGTCACCCATGAGATGAAGTTCGCCTATTCAGTCTCATCGCGCGTGGCTTTCCTCAATGACGGGATTATAAATGCTGAAGGCACTCCTGATGATATCTTCAATCATCCCCATACGGACGAACTCAGAACCTTCCTTTCAAAGGTACTATAAAAAGGAGAAGACATGGATCTCAAACATAAGAATTTTCTGAAATTACTGGATTTTACGCCCGAGGAGATATCCGGGCTCATCGACCTTGCAATCGAACTCAAGGACAAGAAAAAGAAGGGAATCCCGCACCGCCTCTGCGAAGGAAAGAACATCGCCCTTATATTCGAAAAGACATCGACACGTACCCGCTGTGCCTTCGAAGTGGCAGCATCCGACCTGGGAATGCATTCCGTCTACCTTGACTCCTCGTCCTCCCAGCTGGGAAAGAAGGAGTCGATAAAGGATACGGCGAGAGTGCTCGGCCGTATGTTCGATGGAATTGAATACCGCGGCTACGGTCAGGAGAGGGTGGAGGAACTTGCTGCCTGGGCAGGCGTTCCTGTCTGGAACGGACTTACGAACGAATTCCATCCGACACAGATTCTTGCCGACTTCATGACGATAAAGGAGTACTTCGGGCACCTCAAGGGAATCAAACTCTGTTATATGGGGGACGCAAGATTCAATATGGGCTCCTCACTGATGGTCGGAGGAGCGAAGATGGGGATGAATGTCACACTATGCGCTCCCGAGGGGTATTTCCCGCCTGAGGACCTTGTAAAGGAGTGCAGAAAAATAGCATCCGCAACGGGGGCGGAGATAACTCTCTCCACAGAACCTGTGAGCGCAGTAAAGGACGCTGATGTAATCTATACGGATGTCTGGGTGAGCATGGGAGAGAGTGACAGCGTCTGGAAGGAGAGGATAGAGAAACTCCAGCCATACCGTGTCACGACAGAGTTGATGGCTGCCGCCTCCCCTTCATGCCGTTTCATGCACTGTCTTCCCGCCTTTCATGATACCGAAACAACAACAGGCAGGATAATCGCCGAGAAGTTCGGACTTGAGGAGATGGAAGTCGAAAATGCCGTCTTCGAGAGTGAAGCGTCGATAGTATTCGACGAAGCCGAAAACAGAATGCACACCATCAAGGCAGTAATGCTGGCTACTCTCTGAACGTAAACAAAATGCCAAAGGCTTTCTTCAATGAGGGAAGCCTTTTATATAAGTCTCCCGATAAAAATCCGATAATCCTCCCGATTCTAAGGTAAAAAGTCTCCCATTTTCTTGATTAATTTATATAATCAGGGATTTGAAAGACTATGCTCTGGCTCTCGGTGGAGAAGTCTATTATTACAGGGATTCTTGGAGCTTGAATGTGACGCAGTTTGTACACCTCAGAAACGGCAGGTACGCTCTTATCGAAGTAAAAATCAGCCAGACAAGGGAGGACGAGGGAGCATCGACACTGAAACGATTGAAGAGGAAACTGGAAAACTCAGGGGAAAAAGCTCCTGATTTTCTTCTTGTCATCACAGCAACAGGCTATGCACATAAGAGAGAGGACGGAGTGTATGTCGTCCCGATAGGCTGTCTCAGATATTAGCTGCAGCTTCTTGATGGAATAGAGGGAGTATGACACAGAGAGAACTGGAGACCATAACAGGAAGAATGACGGGAGAGCCTCTCCTGGATGGAGTGCTTCTCGAACGGTATGCATCATATATTGTTTCCAACTATAAAGGACTCGAGGAGATATACCGTCGTCCGGAGCAGGAAGCGGTAGAACGTATCTGTTTCCAGAAACGGGTACCTACCCGGGAGGAAATGGCCTTGATGGAAAAGATTGAGGAAGCGAGAAAAGAGGAAACATTCTCTGAGAGACTTCTTCGTCTTATCAGGGAAAGAGGAAAGACGGCCCCCGAGGTATACCGGACAGCCGGAGTGGATTCGCGTCATTTCTCCAAGATAAACAGCAACAGGGACTATAAGCCCTCGAAGGAGACAGTGTGTGCTTTTGCCGTCGCTCTCCATCTTTCCGACGTCGAAGCGGAGGAACTCCTTGAGAAGGCGGGTTTTGCTTTTTCTCAATCAAATATCTTCGATGTGACAATCAGGTTCTTTCTGGAGAACAAATGCTATGACAGGGATAAGATTGACCTGATTATGGAGAATATGGGTATTCCCCTGATGCCGCAGAACTTTTGAAGACAACGCCTCCCGGGTGATCTGTATTGTCGTGTTCATCTCTACTTTCATAGGGGCAGATAATGTTTGAAGACCGGTTGTTTATTTCATCTTCCGTCTCTTCTCATCATCCTTCACGATAGCCTCTGCGGATCTGCAGACACCGCTTGTCGGGCAGTATTTGATCGGAATATCGAGATTCTTCAAGTCGTCCACCGTCTTATAGAAGGTTTTATGGGAGAGACCGGCATAAGTCTGGAACCATACGATATCCGAATGCTTCAGAACTTCCTTCTGCGGGGCTCTGTCTCCGAAGAACTTCGCGTCGGGAAGAAGATTCTTCATCCCTTTCAGCCAGTCCGGCAGTCCTCCGACAACAAGAACTGAGCATTCTGTCTTATATGGGTATTCGATATCCGGAGAGGATTCCTCCTCTATCCGATTATCTTCACTACGGGAGAATATCAACTCCCTCAGTGAATAGAGCTCCTCTTTCTCATTTCTATATTCATTGGTTAAACTTGTTATCTTTTTCATCAGTTTCTCTTTCTGGATATTGTCGTCTACAAGTATGGAATTAAGCTCGTCGACCTTCTTTTTGAGGTCTTCCACTTCTTTCTTCAGAGCGATATCAGGAGCGGCCTTCTGC
>CAVJJV010000074.1:0-3793 GCA_963650055.1 Comamonas kerstersii
AAGAAGGAAGTTGCACTTCTTACAAAGAAGAAGGCTAAGCTCGAGAAGGATCTCGGCGGTATCAAGGACATGAAGGAACTTCCCGGTGCACTTTTCGTCATCGACACAAAGAAGGAAGCTCTTGCAGTTGCAGAGGCCAAGAGACTCGGAATCCCGGTAATCGCAGTCGTCGACACAAACTGTGACCCGACAGACATCACCTACCCCATCCCGGGCAACGATGACGCAATCAGAGCAATCTCTCTCTTCGTCGAAATCATTGCAAATGCAGTAATCGACGCTGACAGCGAGGCCGGCATCCAGATCATCGAGTCCCTCGATGACGAGGAAGAGGCTCTCCAGGGCGAGCTTCCCCCCGAAGCTGCCAAGGATGAGGTAATCGAGGATTATTCCAACTATGTTCCTTCCGAAGAGAAGAAAGAGGAAGAGAATGCAGTGGAAGATGAAGAGGAAGTCTTCAACAAATAAGGAGAATAAATATGGCTACAATTTCAGCATCCGATGTAAAGAAGCTTCGTGATATCACGGGCGCCGGCATGATGGACTGCAAGAAGGCCCTCACTCAGGCCGACGGTGACTTTGCAGGTGCAGAGAAGATCCTCAAGGAGATGGGACTTGCAGCTGTTGCAAAGAGACAGGACAGAGCAACCGAGAACGGAAGAGTCTTCGTCGAGTCAGACGGAAAGAACGTCGTCATGCTCTCCCTCTCATGCGAGACAGACTTCGTTGCAAAGAACGAGGATTTCAAGAAGCTCGGTGAAGATCTCTGCCGTGTCATCCTCGAGAAGGGATACACAGAACCCAACGACGAGCTCAAGGGTATGGTCGATGCACTCATTGCAATCATCAAGGAGAACATGAACCTTGTATCCTTCACTCTTACAGCAATTCCGGAGAACGGCTACTGCGCAACCTACGTACACGGTGAAGGCGCTGTTGCGGTATCTGTTGTCCTAACAGCAGACAACAAGGCTGCATTCGAGAACGAGAGCGTGAAGGAATTTGCACACGACCTTGCTCTCCACTGCGCTGCATACAAGCCCCAGTACCTCTCCGACAAGGTTGTCGAGAAGGCATATGAAGACGAGCAGCTTGCCATCTTCCGCGCCCAGGTACAGCAGGACGAGAAGCTTGCCTCCAAGCCCGACAAAGTCAAGGAAGGCATCGTCAGAGGAAAGCTCCAGAAGCTCTACAAGGAAATCTGTTTCCTTGACCAGGCTTTCGTAAAGGACGACTCCAAGAGTGTTGCCCAGGCTCTCGCAGACTGCGGTAAGGCTGCAGGTGCAAAACTCGAAATCGTCTCCTATTCTGTCTATCAGGCAGGTCTCAAATAAGGGGATGAAATGCAGACTGTAATCAACAACACAGAAAGCAAGATGAAGAAGAGTGTGGCCAGCCTCCAGGCTGACTACACCCAGCTTAGAACAGGAAGAGCAAGCGCCGCACTCTTCGACAAGATTAAGGTCGACTACTACGGTGCAGAGACTCCTCTGAGCCAGGTTGCCTCCATTTCCGTTCCGGAAGCGCGAATGGTCGTCATCCAGCCCTGGGATAAGTCTGTCCTTCCTGCAATCGAGAAGGCTATCCAGAAGTCGGAGCTCGGACTCAACCCGAACAATGACGGAAAGCTCATCAGAATCAACTTCCCTTCTCTTACTGCAGACAGAAGAAAGGAACTTGCAAAGGTTGCAAAGTCCTCTGCAGAAAATGCAAGAGTTGCTGTTAGAAACATCCGCCGCGATGCAATGGAAGAGCTGAAGAAGATGCAGAAGGCAGCTTCAATCAGCGAAGACCAGCAGAAGGAAGGAGAGACGAAAATCCAGAAGCTTACCGATTCCTCGATAGCGGAAATCAACAAGATTGCCGAAGCAAAGGAAAAGGAAATCATGGAAATATAAGAGATGAAGGAACTTGTTCATTTAGCGTGCATCATGGACGGTAACGGCAGGTGGGCCGAAAAAAGGGGTCTGAAGAGAATCAAGGGCCACGAAGAAGGAGCACACGCTGCAGAGAGGGTCGCAAAGGGATGCATCAATGAAGGTATCAGGTTCCTCACTCTCTATTGTTTTTCTACGGAAAACTGGAAGAGACCCAAAGATGAGGTTGATTATCTCATGGGCCTCCTTTCAAAACAGGTTGCGGCGAATATCGGGAAATTCAATAAACTGGGTATAAAAATACTCCTTCTGGGTAACAGGGAGGGAATTCCCGCCTCCGCACTCGAAGGTATAGACAGGGCCGTAAAGGCAACTGAGAACAACACCACCCTCACCGTTCAGCTTGCAATCAACTACGGCGGCCGCGACGAGATAGCTCGTGCCGTAAACAGGGCACTCGAAAGCGGCATCACACACTTCGAGCCAGACACTCTCCTATCCTATCTCGACAACCCATCCGTTCCCGATCCCGATATGATAGTACGCTCTGCCGGAGAAGAGAGGCTCAGCGGCTTCATGCTATATCAGTCCAACTACTCGGAGTTCGGCTTCTACTCCAGGCTCTGGCCCGACTGGGACGAGGGTATGGTTAAAACAATAAGAGAAGACTATAATAAACGGGTACGTAAGTTCGGAGATTTAAACAATGAGCAGCTCTCTTAAGACAAGAACACTTACAGCATGCGTAGGAATACCATTCCTTTTCTGCGTCATATTTTTTCTTCCCCAGCTGAACCATCTTGCATTCAGCATTGTCGTGGCTCTCGTCACATTCTTCGGCTCCTGGGAGTTGAAGAACAACCTTATAAAGAAGAGAATGGATACCCCCTTCACAGCGTATCTGGGTGCTCTTCTTCCCCCAATCGAGATAATCAGACTTCACTTCTGCCCCGACGTGGAGCTTACAATATTCGCCCTCTCGGCATTCGTTGCACTCTCTTTCCTTGTAGAGACATTCAACGGAGAGAAGGAGAACTTCTCATCGTCTATTACAAGAATCGGAGTAACGGTATTCAACATAGTCTATCCGGGACTCTTCATGGTATACGGGATAAGACTATGCTTCCTCCCCTCCCCGAGGGCTATGATCTTCACATTCATTGCATGTGTACTCGGATCCGATACAATGGCATATTTCACGGGACTCCTCTTCGGAAAGAACAACAAGGGATTCGTGAAATGTTCCCCCAATAAGAGCATTGCAGGATTCATCGGCGGTACGATAGTGACAGCACTTATCGGACTGTTGATTGTCGCACTCAATCCGGATCTTCTTCCCTTCGCTCCTCTTGAGGCATTCTTCCTCTTCCTGTTTACATCAATATTCGGAACGGCGGGAGATCTCTTCGAGTCGATGCTGAAGCGCTCCTGCGGTGTAAAGGACGCCGGAGTAATCGTACCCGGGCGCGGCGGAATGCTTGACTGCATAGACAGCATATCGGTTGCGTGCCCCGTATTCGTCCTGGGAGTAGAACTCATCCTACTATGATAAGACTCGTCATTCTCGGAGCAACGGGAAGTATAGGGACAACATGTCTCGATTCAATAAGAAATCATAATCTCCCAATCGAGGTTGTCGGCCTCAGTGCAGACAGAAACAGAGATAAACTCGAGGCGCTCTCAAAAGAGTTCAACGCCCCCACTCTACTCACTCTCGGTGAAATCGAGAAATGTAATCTCCCCTCCTTCCTCTCATCCACCCGCCCCGATATCGTCCTCAATGCCATAGCAGGCTTCGACGGCCTCTATGCAACAAAGTGCGTCCTCGAGGCATCAATAGACATTGCCCTTGCCAACAAGGAGAGCGTTGTCAGCGGAGCGAGCTTCATATTCAAACTGGCAGAGGAAAATAATGC
>CAVJJV010000074.1:3827-5939 GCA_963650055.1 Comamonas kerstersii
GGCAGCGAGCACAGCGCCGTATATAACCTCCTCAAGGGAAGGAAGGCAAGTAAACTTGTCATAACTGCATCTGGAGGTCCATTCGTCGACAGGAAGGATTTCTCATCGATTACAAAGGAAGAAGCCCTCAGACATCCCACATGGAAGATGGGAGAGAAGATTACAATAGACAGCGCGACTCTTGCAAACAAAGGACTTGAAGTCATAGAGGCTTCATACCTCTTCTCCATGAAGGAGGAGGATATCGAAGTCGTAGTACACAGGCAGTCGATAGTACACTCCCTTATAAGAACAGAAGAGGGCGCAGTCTACGCCCAGCTCTCTCCTCCCGATATGGCCCTCCCGATAATGAGTGCCGTGACGAAGGGTAAGGTAAAGATGGAGAACATAGTACGGCCGCTCTCATTCGACGACCTCACTCTCACATTCGAAAAACCCGATACTACACGCTTCCCGCTTCTTGAATATGCCCGGAAGGCACTCTCTCTCGGCTATGCGGGAGGGGTAATCTACAACGCATCGGATGAAGCAGCCGTCAGGGCATTTCTCGATGACAGAATCGCCTTCAAAAATATATCGAAAGTTGTCGGGAAATGTCTTGAGAATGAAAAACTCATCACTAGAAAGCTCTCTTCCTACAGTGAGGTATATGAACTCGACAGAGAGACAAGAGCGGAAGCAGAGAAGATCATAAGTGAACTGAAATGAACAGCATAACCTGGTTTCTATATCTTCTCATCGGTCTCATCGGTACGGGGATAGTCATATTCATACATGAACTGGGGCATTACATAGCAGCCCGCATCCTGGGGGTGAGTGTCGAGATACTCTCCTTCGGCTTCGGTAAATGCATATGGTCACATATGGGGAAGAATACGGAGTTCCGTATATCCCTCATACCATTCGGCGGTTACTGCACCCTTGGAGGAGCCGAGGACCTGACAGTCGCCCTCACCAACAACGAGAAGAAGATACACTATGCGGAGAAGGGTTCTCTCTTTGCAATAAATCCCCTGAAGAAGCTCTTCATCTATGCTTCCGGCCCGGTTATGAACCTTCTTCTTGCCTTCTTACTCTTTATCTTCGTTAGTCTTATTCCCGTCGAGAGAGTATCGAACAGGGCAATAATCGCCCCGATTTCCGATTATCCCGCTCTCTTCTCCGTATCTGTCAATCAACCAGCCGTCCATAAGGGTGATATCGTACTCGAAGCCGACTCAAGGAAAATAAAAGACTATGAAGACCTCGAAAGTTACCTTCTCTCGAGAGATGGAGAAGATGTCACACTCCTTATTCTCCGTGGCAGTAGAGAGATGGAAGCAGTAATAACCCCCACTTTGGTTGACGGCTCCTATGTCTATGGAATAACCAATCTTGTAGAGACGGTAATCGGGAGAAGCGAAAGTCCGCTGTTCTCTCCCGGAGATAGAATAACGGAATGTAACGGCAGGAGAATAATGTACAACCTCGACCTCTATGAAATAGAGAGTGATGAATACATATTCACAGTAGAAAACGAAAAGGGAGAGACAAGAACAGTCACCCTCACCTCCTCCTCGTTCCCATTTGCCTGGAAGAGCAGTCTCAGAAAAAGCAGGGACTCCGATAATCCTCTTTCAAAGGCATATGATAGGACGAAAGACTACACTGTGCGTACCGCCCTTGCCATAGGAAAGCTCATGACGCTCCATATCAAGGACGCCCTCGAGGAGATTTCAGGCCCCTTCTCAAGCGCCTCCAACATGGGAAGGATATCGGTACTGTCATTCAGAACAAGCTCCTCGAGCGGAATAAGGACCGTGCTCTATCTTCTGGCGATAGTATCAATATCGATATGTATCGGGAATCTTATTCCCATACCGACGTTCGACGGAGGACAGATGCTCATTTGTCTTGCAGAGATGATCTACAGGCGCCCGCTGAGACCGAAAGCCTATATGATTCTACACATAGCCGGACTTACACTTGCCTGGACAATCGTCATAGTCATGAACTCATACTCGTTCATCTCCAACCTCTTCAAATAATCACTTCCAGCCGAATGACGGAAAAATATTCAGCCGAATGACGGAAAAATATTCAGCCGAATGACGGAAAAATATTCAGCCGAAT
>CAVJJV010000075.1:0-5526 GCA_963650055.1 Comamonas kerstersii
ATGCGCCCTCCATTCCGAAAACCGGTGCAGTTGCACCTGATGTCGGAATATATTGTACTCAATATCCAGTGTAATAATCAATGAGGGTAGACTTATTTATTCCGAGAACCGGTGCAGTTGCACCTGATGTCGGAATAATTGAATGTTTTCAGTTCAATCTCATCGCCTTTTACCTCGAATTCAATATGGTTTTTGAGACAAAAGTATTCGTGCTTTGGTTAGTTCTCAGAAAAACAGTTCAAACCTGTGAATCCGGAATTTTTCAATATAACACCGAAGAGAAAGATGATCTGCATCAAAGTCGATGCACTCAAAAGAGAGGGTCCGGGATACCGAATGATGCTATGATTTCTACAGCTCGGAAAAATACCTTTTTTATTTACGTAATCTCCTTCATCACAGCATCAAGCCTGCTGTAATGTTCCTCATTCTTTATCCCCTCCATCATCGGCACAATCTCGACAACCGGCCTTATATGCTGTCCAGGCAACTGATTGTCATATGCGCTCCTGCTCTCATCATGTATTGAGCATTTACCATATAGAAGGCACAAACCTATAATGCAGTCGCTGCTCTTGACAGGGCTTATGGAGAAAAGATACTTGAAGGCAAGGTCCATGACGTATGTCTTCTTCACGGTATTGAATGTACTGAACTTTGCATCAAGAATCAGATAACGGGAGTTCTCATCATTCTCGACTTTGATGATATAGTCCGGAGAATAATATCCTCCACCGGAAGAAGAGGCATCAGTATCGTCATCGATAAGCGAGATGGAATTGTTTCTCATGAGGCCTATGCCGTTGAAGCCGTAGGAATCCGAGCCGAATATGACCGGTTGATAGTACAAAGTGATTCTGCGTTTTCCCCGGCTGAACACATATGTGTTGCTGCCTCCGGTATTCTTATAGCGGCTGTTTTTTCCTATGGGGTAAATACACTTCCTTACGCCCTCGAGTATATAATCCCTGCTCTTGAAATAGTTGATCATCTTCACAAGAAGATATCCCTCATACATGGAGGATACCTTTATGAAGGAGAGCATGAAACGTTCCCTCTCGAAGTTGTAAACCCCGTACGTAAACCACTTGTGTATCTGGATGAAGAGCCGGTTGTATTGAGGAATAGAGAGGAATATATGTGTAGATTCAGGCTCTCCGGCAACGGGTTCCGTCCTGATGTTGAAAATACTGCTGTACATCGTGTAAAGCCTTGAAAACTGCACCTTAAGTCTTTCAAGCTCCTCCCTTTCAGACAGCAGTGATTTTTTTGTCTCGTTGAACATGAAGAATGAGGAATATATGTAATCTCCCCCGTAGTATTCGCACTCCGGCAGACTGCTTAGGAGAGACTGACACTTCAGGTACATATCATCAACAGCACGTATCATAGTAAGGAGGAAGCCCAGAACTACCCGGTTTTCGTATATATCAAGAGAAAGTTCGTTATGTTCTGAAAGAGTATTACGGGGCTGGTACAGAGAATTGCCTATCCTGATTCCGCTGTCTCCGGAAACCCTCACAAGTTCTTCCGGATGCGTGGAGATATAACGGACAGCCTCCGGCGTTACGTACTGAAGGTGTTCAAAGCTGTCAATCCTGTTTCTCTTCACGATGCGGAAGCGTGAGTTTGCCTTGAAGAAGCCGTAGTTCAGTTCATAGCTTGAAGCAATCTCTCCTAGAAGCATCGTCTGGGAGGAAAGATTCCTGACTCCCTTTTCCTTCAGGTCCTCCGGAGCTGAAGCCTTTACTTCTCCATTCAATAAAAGAGTCTCCTGATTCGAGTAGACATAACTCACCATAGCCCTGACAGAGTCATTGAACCCGGTATCTCTCACAAGAACGGGAACATAGTCGGAGACATAATGATAGACACTCTCATCTGCAGTTATAATTCTGAGGCCGATCTTGACAAAACCATAGCAGTCCGAAAAAATCAGCCTGTCTTTAGAGTTTTCGTCCCTGAAGACTATACGGCCGTCCTCAAGCTCTGACGGCTCAAAAACATCATTAATGTAAACCTTTACACTCCTGAGAGATATCGAACTATCCTGAAAAGAGACATCGAAGTAATATTCCTTATCGGAAAAGACGAAAAGACTCCTCGACTTGGCCACATAACTTTCTGCACTTGAGGCCCCTCCCTCTTCAGAAAGGTCAAGCGCGAATTCCCTTTCGTTTCCAACCGGATAAAGAATCAACTGACACTGAGTCACATTTCACCCCGATTATCCGAAGAAGTGGTAATACTTCATGTTGTCTCTACCCTTCTGGATGATGTCATTAATCATCTGGGAGGAGTAACTGAGGCCGTTGTTGCTGCATATCTGCATGAGGCTCAAGAGCCATGTTTCAAATTCATCTCCACTTCCGTTGATTTTAGGAAGAATACGCTGGAGTACTGCATAGTCGAGGGCAATGAGAGACGGCGATGTCTGGGTCTCCTCCTCGAAGAGCTTCGACGCAACAGCCCAGTATCTTTTGATAGCCCTGTCGATACGCGGGCTTATGGAGATTCTCTTCTCCCTGAATTTATCGATAATCAGGTCATAGCACTTCTGGATTTCTGGAGTAAACGAAATATTATCGGAAGAAGGAGCAAAAGCAGTCTTGAGTGTATTCCACGACAGAACCTCGATACTCTTTTCAGGAAAGGGAGCCTCGGACGAGAGGTCGATATATTCACGCCTCGTGAGCTGCGGAAGCGTAACTATCCAGGCCCTGTCTATAAGACGGGGAGAGAGAGTCTCTGTTGTGTGGTCGTTATTGATTGTGGCGACAAAATGAAGGGTCTCCGGGATACCGAATACAAAGTTCTCCCCCAGATTGACAGTGCTGTCCGGCCCCGGGTCGTCCGAGATATTCATGAAGTCGGACCAATAGTATTCCATAGGACTGAGATTGGCTTCATCAAGGAGAATGATATAGGGAAGAACGGCCTTCCCTTCCTTCTTCTCCCTGTCAAGCTCTCTCAGAGCCTCGTAGACACGTCTGTTGCTCTTGTCGAAGGTCTTTGAGAGAGGATTGTAGTAGCCGACAAAGTCACGCTTACTCGTCCAACCCCTTTCAATCGATACGGGAACATATCTTCCTCCATCATTGCCTTTATTAAGCCCGAGGACATCAGCGAAGATATTGCAGATGGAGGTCTTACCGCATCCGGGCTCCCCGGAGAAGACTGTAAGGAATCCCTGAGTCATACATACAGCGATGTTGACAATCGTATTTCTCTTGTAATTCGGGCGCTTCCTGTTGACAAGTCCGGTAATGTATCTGACAGTTTCGTCCGCACTCTTTTCAACTGTCCTAATTTCTTTTCCCACGGATTCCGATGTATTTTCAGACTCCCACTTCGAGGAAGACGAAAGCATTCTGTTGGACACAAAGCCGTCGAATACAATATCAGCCATCCTCTCATGGGCGGAAGATATTAGCTCGTCGAACTTCTTTTCAAGTAGTGCTGTCTCATCCGACAGGGAAGCCTTATGCCTGAGAAGCCCGGCTATTTCTTTCTCGAGTCCGCGGCGTTTACTCTCCAGGTCCCTGTAATCGTCGAGAAGGCCGAGGTCTCCCTTAAGACTCTCCACCTCCCGTAAAATCCTGTCGTATTCATCGTTTGCTTCCTTTATAAGAGCATCTCGCTTTATCTCATCCGCCTGAGCTTTCAGGATTTCGACTTCCTTCTCCCCCCTGGAGATATCATCGACAAGTTTCTCCTTCTGTGAGACGAGAACGTCGACTTCGGAGCTGAGCGACTGTATATGTTCCTGAACATTCTTTGCACTCTGGAAGTTATCGAGAAAGCCCGGATTCATGCTCACCAGATTGTTGACCCATTCCTCGACCTTCGGATTATTCCTGTTGATGACAAGGAGATTACATATACATGTCGAAAGCCCGTTGAGCGATTCCTCGAAATCCTCCTCGGAGGAAATCATGTCCTTGATTTTCTCTATTCTTGAGTACCTGATTGAGTCGGAGAGGCCGGATCCCATGAAAGCAGAACTCTCGAAATGCTTCACAACTTCATCGATATCATCCAGATTGACACAGCCGTCCTTGATGAAACAGCTCTTGATATTGTCCTTGAAATTCGAAAGAAGCGCCTCGGTTGAAATCACATCGATCTGCTTCGGCTTCTCCCCGGCTTTCGGTCTTATGAGTTCACAGCGGAACGGGACCCATGGATCGGGATTCGTGAGAACGATTCTGTTCAGCTGTGAGATATCATATCCACTTACAGTGTACTTGTTGTTCTTTATTTCCGGCTTAACGAGTACCGATGAATTGAGACTGTGATAAAAGGCTTCCCGGTAGAGAGCGGTATACGGCCCCGCCCAGAAATCATCCTGCCTCTCGACAAGAACACTCTCACCGTCCATAGCAGGAGAGTCAATATCGAGATCGACCTTGTCATCGTTGATGAAATCGGATTTAACCTTATCCTTTCGAACTGCATAGCTCCAGCCCAGACTCTTGAGAAACCTTATCTTCCCTTCCTTATAAAGAGTCATGACATTCTTGAGTGTTCTGTATCCTTTCTGTTCCTTGCCGGCGGATGTCCTGAATGGATTCTCCTCAAGATCATCAAGCTCGAAATCGAATGCCACTACGGAGTTCTCATCAAAATGTCTCTTCATGAACTCTCTTTCATCTTCATTGTTATTTGAATAGCTGAGGACAAGATTATGAAAATCGGACCCCGGAAGAATATACCCCAGCTCCTCGCTTTCTATCTGGACAATATCATCTCCGACGATACGACCTATGGGCCTGAAGTTATAATGGATTCTCTTTATTTCAATCATACCGACGTATGCACTCATACAAAACTCTCCTCTATCTTCCACCTGCCCGCCTTCAGCTTGTTCGAAGGCTTCAGCAGCCCTGCAGTACTCTCTCCAGGTCAGACCAGACCCGGCGCACTACCTTGAATAATTATAAATCCCTGTTTCCATGATTTCATCATATCTTTTCAGGATGTTTCAGCAGCTTTCCTCTGCGGTTCGCCTACCCCTGCCCCGCTCAAGGTGCCGTTATTGACGTTTATATCGACGGGGATTGCATCCTTCAGGCTCTCCACGTGTGATATTATCCCGATGGTCTTTCCGTCCTGCCGTATCTTCAGGAGGGCTTCCGTCGCCCTCTCAAGGTATTGAGGGTCGAGGGGGCCGAAACCTTCGTCAAGGAAGAATGACTCTATTGAAAGGGATGCCGAGTTCATGCTGCTGAGGCCCAATGCTAAGGCAAGGCTTGTTATGAACGTCTCACCGCCGGAGAGACCGTTTGCCGGACGCTCTTCGTTGTTATTGTCGAGGTCTATGACGTTGAAGCTCAATGCTTCTGTGTCATCTGCTTTCAGGATGTACCTGTCGGAGAAATCCTTGAGCCTGTTATTCGCCGCCTTGATAAGCTCACGGAACGTAAAGCTCTGGGCGTACTTCATGAGCTTCTTGCCGTCTGCGGATCCTGCTACGTCATTGAGGTTTGACCAGAGGGCGTACTCATCTCTTGCTTTATCGAGCTC
>CAVJJV010000076.1:0-5585 GCA_963650055.1 Comamonas kerstersii
CGTAGCCAGCAAATCCGTCACCGAATCTGAAGGCTTAGGCTAATCAACAAGGGTATGAGCTGTTTTCACCTCTCATACCCCGGGTCTTGACCCGTGGGTTGTTGATTACCCCGGACTTCCGGAATCCTGAAGAGACATATAAACTTCCGGTATGTTTAAGTTCAGTTGTCGTCCTGCATCATCGACCCGATGAATGAGAAGAGAACCTCCATGGCCTTGTCGTTGTACCCGCCTTCCGGGATTATTATATCTGCATACGACTTGCTGGGCTCTATGAAACTGAAATGTCCCGGTCTCACTACCTTGGTATACTGCTCGATGACGGACTCGACTGTACGTCCCCTCTCCTTCACGTCACGCTGGAGTCTTCTTATGAAACGTATGTCACTCGGGGTATCGACATAGAGCTTCAAATCGAGCATGTCACGTATTCTCTCGTCATAGAAGACCATGAGGCCGTCGATGATTATGATGGATGAGGGTTCAACCTCGATGGATTCATCCTTTCTCCTGTGGTGGACAAAGTCATATTGAGGCATGAGACATCTCTTTCCTTCCTTGAGCTCCTTGATGTTGTCCAGAAGAAGATCCATATCGAAGGCATCGGGATGGTCGAAGTTATATGCCGTAATATTGTCGTTATTCACAAAGGATGCGGACTTGTAGTAGTTGTCCATCTCGATGAGAACCGCATTCGGATAGCGTTCCTTGATTCTCTTTACTACCGTACTCTTACCGCTTCCAGATCCCCCCGTTATTCCGATGATCTTCACCCTCATGCTCAATCCCCTTATTTTATCTTCAATTTATATACTGTCTCTGTTTCATATACAGTTTTCTCATCTGTGTAGAAAGACGGAAAGTCGGGTCTGTTGGGACTGTCAGGCGGGAAGCCAGTCTCGAATGCAATCCCGCTGAACGGTACGGAAAGATATGCTCCCGTGTACATCTGGACACCGCTCTCGCTTGTTGTACACTCGAGTACCGCCCTGTTGCCCTCGGCTCTTATCGTCTCACCTTTCCTGAGAAGCCAGGTGTTGTCGTATTCTCCGCCAAGTCTTGCACCTATGAGAGTGGGAGAGTTGAAATCATAATCCGTTCCTTTGACACCTGTCGGATTGTCGGAAAGAGGAATGAGGTGTTCCGGGTCTACTGCTATATAGTAATCTGATGGAATCGAGACAGAGAGATATCTGTCATCTCTGTCGTCGAGTACGAAGTAGGCATGGTTCGTGACGCTGACGGGGCATTTCCTGCTTGATGCGACAAGGTAGGAGAGAGTCAATGTGCCGTCGGATGAGAGAGTATACTTCACACTGGCACTGTGGCGCCCGGGAAAACCGCCGTCTCCGTCAGGGGTTTCAATATTGAGCGTTATGCTCTCTTCATCTGTATCCTTTACACTCCAGTTTTTCTCCCCCCAGTTGGCCGAACCGGAGTGGAGGGTATGGAGGGAATGGAAATTCTTCTCCAGGTTGTATCTTACGCCGTCGATGGAGAATGATGCGTTGTTGATTCTGTTTGCAACGGGACCTACAACTTCACCGCGGCAGCCGTTGCCGCTTTCAAGATAGCCTGAAAACGAATCATGGGTGAGTACTGCGTTGTAGTCTTTACTTCCGTAGTAGACGATTGTCGCCCCCTTCGTCATGACAGAGAGAATCCAGCCGTTATTGATAATGGTATAAAGATAGACATCCTTACCCGAATAGTGACCCCAGAGCTTACAAGTAATCATTTCTCCTCCTCAGTCTTCAATACAGCAAGGAAGGCAGACTGCGGAATTTCAACGTTGCCTACCATCTTCATTCTCTTTTTTCCCTCCTTCTGCTTCTCCAGGAGTTTCCTCTTACGCGAGATATCACCTCCGTAGCACTTTGCAGTTACATCCTTACGGTATGCATTGACGGTCTCTCTGGCGATGATGGTACCCCCGATTGCCGCCTGGATGGCGATCTTGAACTGCTGGCGGGGAATCTCCTTCTGGAGGCGTTCGACTATCTGGCGTCCCCTGAGCTGTGCATTTCCTCTGTAGACAAGGCAGGAAAGAGCATCGACAGGCTCCCCGTTGACGAGAATCTCCATTCTCACGAGGTCCGTCCTCTTTTCTCCGATTACCGAGTAATCGAATGAGGCATATCCACGTGATATGCTCTTGAGTCTGTCATAGAAATCGAAGAGCACCTCCGAAAGAGGCATCTCGTAGATGAGCTCGACTCTCTTTGTGTCGAGATAATTCATCTGTGTCTGCACGCCTCTCTTTTCAAGGCAGAGCGTTATGATGGGCCCTACATACTCTGTCGGAGTGATTATGTTCGCACTTATATAAGGCTCCTCGGCCCAGTCAACCCTCATGGGGTCGGGGTATTCAAGAGGATTGTCGATTTTAAGGACACTTCCGTCCTTCATATGAACGGTGTATCTGACGGAGGGAGATGTGAATACTATCGAGAGGTCGAATTCCCTCTCTATTCTCTCCTGGATGACCTCCAGGTGCAGCATACCGAGAAATCCGCATCTGAAGCCGAAGCCGAGTGCCGCAGAACTGTCCTTCTCGTACATGAGAGAGGCGTCATTGAGCTTGAGCCTCTCTATTGCATCCTGGAGTTCCTCATAGTCGTTGGAGTCGACGGGGTAGATGGAGGAGAAGACTACAGGTTTCACCTCCTTGAACCCCGGAAGCGGAGAGGAGGAGGGATTATTCTTTCCTGTAATAGTGTCGCCGACACGTATATCGGAAATGGTCTTAATGCCGGCAATGAAGTATCCGACATCCCCGGCCTCGAGACTGGTCTTGCTTACAAGATTAATCTGGAAGAGTCCCAGGTCCTCCACCTTATATACAGCCCCAGAATGCATGAAGACGATTTCATCGCCTACATGAATCTCTCCGGAGAATACACGGGCATGGACTATGACTCCGCGGTAGGGGTCATAGTGGGAGTCGAATATGAGAGCGGTAAGGGGATTGGTCTTCTTCCCGCCCGGAGCGGGGATATAATTTACGATAGCCTCATAGAGGGAATCAACCCCCTCCCCCGTCTTCGCACTCACCTTCACAGTCATGCTGCTGTCGAGACCGAGGTCGTGGTCGATCTGCTTGAGGCAGGAGTCTATGTCCGCCGAAGGAAGATCTATCTTGTTTATGACGGGAATGATTTCGAGATTGTGTTCCATCGCCAGATAGAGATTGGCAAGTGTCTGGGCCTCCACCCCCTGTGTTGCATCGATGAGAAGGAGGGCACCTTCGCAGGAGCTGATGGCCCTGCTGACCTCATATGTGAAGTCAACATGGCCCGGAGTGTCTACAAGGTTGAGTTCGTACTCCTCTCCGTCACAGGCCGTATATGGAATGGTTACCGCCTGACTTTTGATTGTAATACCCCTCTCCCTCTCGATATCCATATTGTCGAGAATCTGGGCCTGCTGGGGCCCCCTTGTCTGGACAAGTCTCGCCTTTTCGATGAACCTGTCGGCAAGGGTGCTCTTCCCGTGGTCTATATGGGCAATGATACAGAAGTTACGTTTGTGTGCGATATCTACTGCCATACTACTTCAGATCCGTAATGTGGGAGACAGCCTCGAAACCGAACATTTCCCTTATCTCCCTGTCCTCAAGCGTCTCCTTCTCGACAAGTGCGGAGGTGAGTGTATCGAGCTGGTCGCGGTGGGAAGTGAGTATATCCATAGTATCCTTCATGCAGGATGAGAGAATCTTCTGTATCTCGGCGTCTATCTTTCTCGCAGTCTCTTCCGAGTAATCCTTGTGCTGTGCTATCTCACGTCCGAGGAAGAGAGGCTCTCCTCCGTCGGAGAGATTGATGAACCCCAGGTCGGACATACCCCACTCCGTAACCATGCGCTGGGCCATGCCCGTCGCCTGCTTTATATCGTTGCTTGTACCTGTCGTGGTCTCGCCGTAGACAATCTTCTCTGCAGCAAAGCCTCCCATGCATATCTTGATTCTGTCCATCAGATAGCTCTTCTGGATTGTATACTGGTCTTTCTCGGGAAGGCTCATCGTCACACCGAGTGCCTGACCGTGTGGGATAATCGTAACTTTATGGAGCGGATCCACATGCTTCAGATAATAATGAAGGAGCGTATGACCCGCCTCATGGTAGGCTGTAGCCCTCTTCTCGTCTTCCGTCATGAATGCACTCTTCTTAGCTACTCCCAGGATAATCTTGTCTCTTGCAGATTCGAAGTCATCCATCGTAACGATGGTCTCATTATTTCTTGCGGCAAAAAGTGCAGCTTCATTGACCATGTTCGCCAGGTCGGCACCGCTTGTACCGGGTGTGGCTCTTGCAATGCGAGTGAGATCCACATCGTCACTGAGCTTGACCCTCTTTGTGTGGATGCGGAGTATATCGAGTCTCTCCTGTACATCCGGAAGTGCAACTGTCACCTGACGGTCGAATCTACCGGGTCTCAGAAGTGCAGGGTCGAGTACATCGGGTCTGTTTGTAGCTGCAAGTACGATGACGCCGGGCTCGGATGAGAATCCGTCCATCTCGACAAGCATCTGATTGAGGGTCTGCTCCCTCTCGTCGTGACCGCCGCCGAGTCCCGAGCCGCGGGAACGTCCGACAGCATCAAGCTCGTCGATGAAGATGATACAGGGAGCGGACTTGCGGCCCTGCTCGAAGAGATCTCTGACTCTTGCAGCACCCATACCGACGAACATCTCGACAAAATCCGAACCGGAGGTATGGAGGAAGCTTACACCGGCCTCTCCTGCAACAGCACGTGCAAGGAGGGTCTTACCCGTTCCCGGAGGGCCTACAAGAAGACATCCCTTGGGAATCTTTGCTCCTATCGCCGTAAATTTTTCGGGAGCTTTCAGAAAGTCCACTATCTCCTGGAGTTCATACTTTGCTTCCTTCTGCCCCGCGACATCCTTGAATGTCGTCTTGTTTTCCTTGGCGTCGTATTCCCTTGCAAGGGACTTACCCAGGGAGCCCATCATCCTGCTTCCGCCGATTGCACCGGTGGAGCGCATCATATTCACCATGAAGAATATGAATATAAGCCACGGAAGAAGCTCGATGATGATCACCCATATGGATGTAGTCTCTGCGGAGCCCGAGAGAGTTACGCCGTTATCGATCAGGCGGTCCACCAGGTTGATGTCGGAATACGGGATACGTGTTGTGTAGTATCCTCCGTCAAGAGTCGTGTATGTGATATTCGTGGAGCCTACAATCTCCGCTGACGAGACCTTACCGCTCTCTACAAGGGTGATGAAGTCCGAGTATGACGTCTTCTGGGCCTTGGCGGACTGGCTGTCCTGGAAGAATACGAGGAAGAATGACAGTGCAAGGATAATCAGGATGACGAGGGCGATCTTATTGTGGATGCTCCCCTTGCCCCTATCACCGCCCCTCTTTCCCGAGGGTCTTCCCGTCTCTTCGCTTCCCCAGTAGCGGAACTTGTCATAGGGGTTCGAATTATCTCTATCCTTATCTTTTTCTTTTCCATCCGTCTCCGGCTTTGAAGGCTCTTTATCTTTATCATCAGCCTCGACGGGAGTCACTTCGCCGTCGAGTATGTCGTCTTTCTTATCCTTATCGATGTTGTCC
>CAVJJV010000077.1:0-9000 GCA_963650055.1 Comamonas kerstersii
GCCAAAGAGAAAAAGCCAAGATTCATTCTCCTGGAAAATGTCGACCGACTTCTCAAATCCCCTGCAAAACAGAGAGGAAGAGACTTCGGGATTATCCTCTCCTGTCTCAATAATCTTGGATACTCAGTTGAATGGAAAGTAATTAATGCAGGAGAATATGGTTTTGCGCAGCGGAGAAGAAGAACATTCATATTTGCAACCAATGACAAGTGTATACAGAATAAACTTTACAAAGGAGCCACTGAGGAAGTTCTGACGGAAAATGGATTCTTTGCTCCCAAGTTTCCATCTGTCAAGGAAGAAGATTCTGCTGTTGCCGTTGCCGCCATTCCAAAGGACCTTGTGAAGTTATCCGATGATTTTTCATTTCCATTTGAGAATACTGGATACTGCCTGAAATTCAAAGCACATACTTTGAAGGTTAAACCCGACTATGACGGCCCGCAGCTTACTCTCGGAGATATACTTGAGAATAATCCATCTGAAAAATACAACATCAGGGAAGAAGACCTTGAAAAATGGGCATACCTGAAAGGTGCAAAGCATGAATTGAGAAAAGCAGCCAACGGACATGAATATTTCTATTCGGAAGGACCTATCGCCTACCCCGACTTTCTTGACAGACCCAGCCGCACGATGCTTACATCAGAATCAAGTAAAAACAGAACAACCCATGTCATCGAAGACCCTGTATCAAAAAAAATGAGACTGCTCACACCTGTTGAATGTGAACGGCTGGACGGTTTCCCCGACAACTGGACCAATACAGGGATGCCGGAGAAGTTCAGATATTTCTGCATGGGAAATGCATTGGTTGTCGGGGTGATAGAAAAACTTGGCCAGAGAATTCTTGAAATATCGGGAAACTGATACTTCAGCTGGTTTTCCTGTACTGAAACTCTGCAGCTTTCATGAAGTCATTGCGTGAAATATCCAATCCGGATTTTGCAAACCTGTCTTTCCGCTCCTCGTATACTTTATCCAGGAGTCTTTCCTTCTCTTTTCTGAGACCGTAATGAAAGAACCGGTGACAGGTAGGGCAGAGGACAAGCAGATTCGCATAACAGTCAAGGCTATTGGAAAATTCCCTTTGCATTGCAAGAGGGATGATGTGATGACACTCTACATAGGGAACATGCGAGGATTCCAAAATGAATGTCTCATGTTCAGGATTTACCTGACACTTGAATGCACATGCAAATTCGGACTGAATAACGGTGATTCTATTCCTATTCGGGACTATTCTTATCGAGCTTGTTTCTTCCTCTTTGACTGGCACCGGCATATCGAGGAGTTGAATACGATTTTCAATATCCTTGAATGAATAACCTTCAGCAAACTCAATATACCTGTTGAAACCTGCGGAATACATGTTGTTCCCATCGGAATTGAGCTTCATGAAATCAGCATCTGCAAAAATCACATCTCTATAATGACTCAACTCATCCAGGGATGATATATCATATATCGAGCCATACATTCCATTTGTCTTCTCGCAGATGATTTCACTGATTTTCCTTATTGCTTCTCCTGTGTAATGCTTCAAGGAAGATTCTGAGAGCGGATTACCGTTTCTCTGTCTGTAGATATTTCTAAGGTAAGATTCGTATTGCTCTTTTATCATAACACCAGGATAGCAGCTATTTATTCAATAACAAGAGAGGAGAATAAAATAATGTCCCGGATTACTCCAGGACATGATTATTGACTTATTGTCTCTTAGTTGTCTGACTTGACTCTTTCGTCACCTTCGTTGAGAAGCTTCTCGAGGAGGTTTGCGGGATCCTTGAATCTCTCGAGCATAATCATTGCAGCGATGACGTAGGGCTTGTAGGAAGCCTGCTTGTAGAGGGGTTCGATATATCTGTCGAAGACAGAAGCATCAACCTCACCTTCCTTGCAGGAGACACCTGTGATGTCTGCCGGCAGACAGTGGAGATAGAGAGCCTTTCCATCCTTTGTCTTTGCCATCATCTCTTCGGTGCATGCCCAGTTCTTGAACTTTGCATTGTTTTCGAGGCATCTCTTCTCAAGAGCATCGAGCTCGTCGAACTTCTTCTCTTCGACAAGCTTTGTTCTCTCTTCCATGACTGCGAAGGGAGCCCATGACTTCGGATAGACGATATCTGCATCCTTGAATGCCTCTTCCATTGTCTTGACCTTTGTGAATGATCCGCCTGTTGCTGCTGCATTCTTCTTTGCAACTTCCTCACACTCAGGCATTACATCATATCCTTCCGGATGAGCAAGTACTACGTCCATACCGAATCTTGTGAAGAGTCCGATGACGCCCTGGGGAACGGAGAGCGGCTTACCATAAGATGGTGAATAAGCCCATGTCATGGCAACTTTCTTGCCCTTGAGGTTCTCGACACCGCCGAAGTAGTTGATGACTGAGAGCATATCTGCCATTGTCTGTGTCGGGTGGTCGATATCACACTGGAGGTTGACGATTGTAGGTCTCTGCTCGAGAATCCCCTTGTCATATCCTTCCTGTACACTGTCGGCGACTGTCTTCTGGTATGTGTGTCCCTTTCCTATGTACATATCATCTCTTATACCGATGATATCTGCCATGAAGGAAATCATGTTTGCTGTCTCTCTGACTGTCTCGCCGTGTGCAATCTGGCTCTTCTTCTCGTCGAGGTCCTGGACTTCAAGACCAAGGAGGTTACATGCAGAAGCAAATGAGAAACGTGTTCTTGTAGAGTTGTCGCGGAATACGGAGATGCCGAGGCCTGAGTCGAATACTCTTGTTGAGATGTTGTTTTCTCTGAGTCCCCTGAGAATCTCAGCTACTTCGAAAACAGCTGCAATCTCATCATCTGTCTTGTCCCATGTGAGATAGAAATCATTAAGATACATCTTGGAGATATCCAAGCCTCTGAGCTTGGCTATTCTGCTTTTAATTTCTGATTTTGTCTTTTTAGCCATACTTTGGCCCTCCATTTTTTAGGTACAGGAATAATCTATCATTAAAGAAATGAGATAGCAAGTAAAATTGTTGCGTTTTGTTGCAAAATAGATTTGAAAATCCACCGGAAATCTATTCTACCCGGTAGATTGATTTATTTCTTCCAAACTGACCATGCTTTATTTCAATTCGACGGCCCAGTCGCCTCTCTTTCTCACTTCTCCGATGATTCTCACGTAGTCTTCATTGTAGTTTCTCTTAAATTCCTCCGCATCCTCCGGCGGCATCGTCAACAGGAGTCCCCCGCTTGTCTGCGGATCCACGGCTAGATCCTTCATGTTCCGGCTCAGGAGCGGCGAGAAACTGACGTAAGGAGCGACATAATCGAGGTTATGATACATTCCCTCCGGCAGGAAGCCGAAACGTGCCAGCTCAAGCGCTCCCGGGAGAACGGGAAGGGACGCAGAGTCTATTATGAGGGTGACTCCCGAGGCATTGGCGACCTCCGTACTGTGTCCCATGAGGGAGAACCCCGTAATATCTGTTGCGGCATGGACGGTGAGACTTCTTGCCGTATCACGTGCTCTCTTGTTGAGACGCGTCATCGAGTCTACTGCAGCCCTCACCGACTCATCGTCAGCCTCGTGTCCTTTATTCGCCGTATTGATAATCCCGACGCCGAGTGCTTTAGTGAGGACTATCACATCCCCCTCTTCTGCCCCTTTATTGGACCAGATTTCATCCTTCTTCATGAATGCAGTAACACAGAGCCCGTACTTCGGGGTCGGATCGGAAATCGTGTGACCACCGGCAATCACCGCACCGGCCTCCCTTACTTTCTCTATTCCTCCTCTCAGAATCCGGTCCATGACACCGAGGTCCAGACATGAGGGAAAGCATAAGAGGTTCATGGCTACATTCGGCTCTCCCCCCATTGCGTAGATATCGCTGAGGGCGTTGGCCGCCGCAACCTCTCCGAATGTGAACGGGTCATCCACCATCGGGGGAAAAAAATCGACTGTCTGTACAGATACTATATCGTCCTTTACAAGATACACTAGGGCATCGTCTGCGCTCTCGAACCCCTCGAGGAGACGCTCCGAATGCATCATGGGGAGATTATCGATGACAGAGTGGAGGAGAGACGGCGGAAGCTTTGCCGCACATCCGCTTGTCTTCACCATTTCCGTCAGTCTCTTACTGCTCTTCTCCATATATCCTCCTGTATTTACCACCCTCCTCGATAAATACCCCTTCCAGATATTCATTCACCATTTCAGAAGAAAAAGGGAGAGAAAAGAAAGCCGCGGTACCGCATGAGGATGATAGTACCCTCGGGACCGGTTTGAGGCTGCAGTTCTCTCCGATTCTTCTTTTGAAGAGCAACGCCCCATAGTGATTATGGAACGTTGCAACATAATTTACTTTTTCAGTGTGATTGTCCACTCGCCGTCCTTCTCTACAGAAGAAGCATTATAACCCATTGCATCAGCAAAGCGGGAAATATTTTCAAGAGGGACCCTGTTGTCGACAAGAACAACGACTCCCTCCGGACTTGACTTGAGTGCACGCTTTGTGTTTATGACGGGCTCCGGGCAGCTGAGGCCTCTGCAATCTATCTCTTTCATCTCAATTCTCCTTTCTCTTCGAGTTGATGACTCCGATAATCACTGCAACTGCAATTCCTGCAATTACTGCAATCTTACCATAGGTATTGGGGCCGTTGTCCGTTGCGTTTCCTGCAAGTGAGAAGTTATGGACGAATGCAGCTCCGACAAGAAGGCCGAGTACTGTTATTGCACTGTCCGACGAGCCTTCACCTACCATTACAAGCTGTCTGAGGGGGCATCCGCCGAGGAGAACTGAAGCAAGGCCTACAAGAAACATACCGAGGAAGTTCCATACCTGATTCGTCTGTGCAACAGGCTGACCGGAGAAACCGAGGTTGAAGTTACCTGTAATCAGGTTTCCGATGAGAGCAGCGAGGAAGATTCCGAGTGAACCAAAGAAGAGTGTGCTGTCCTTTACAAGAATGAGGTCTCTGATTCCGCCTGCCATGCACAGTCTTGTTCTCTGTGCCATGACGCCTACGATGAGTCCTGCTGCAAGCGACATGATGACGGGAGCATGCATGCTGCCCGGTCCCTTCTCGCTGAAGACGAAGAGCGAAGGCACTGCAGCAAAGAGAATGAAGAGGACGACGTTGACGGATGGAAGTGCAGCGCCTTCGAGCTTATTCTGCTTATAGGCTCTTCCGAGAGAGAAACCGTTATTGAGGAAGAGGCAGCCGACGAATATACCGCATGCAAAACCGACAAGAGCGACAAGCGCATTGAGGTCACCGCCAGCAAGTCTGAGCACCATTCTCAAGGGGCAGCCGAGGAAGGAGAGAGCTCCGACCATTACGAAGAAACCGAGAATGAATCTTGTAAACGGCGCAGATCCCCCGCGCGGCTTGAACTCACCCTTACAGAGGGCGATGATTAACGAACCCAGTACGATTCCGATGATTTCGGGTCTTACATACTGTACGACACCTGCATTGTGGAGCTTGAGTGCGCCTGCTGTGTCACGGACGAAACATGCGATACAGAATCCCATGTTCTTCGGGTTGCCGAATGCAGTCAGAACGACGGCAAGGACACCGACAATCAATCCCGCAATTGCGAGATTACGTTTTTCTTTTGTGAATTTCATAATTTTTATCCCTGACGGATATTCTTCCATAATCTTTTATAAAATACAATGACTTTTTGTTTTTTTATATTTTCCTCTGTGCTATCATCCGGATATGCGAAGAATCTATCTCGACAATGCCGCAACATCATATCCGAAGGCCCCGGGAGTCGGGGATGCGATGAAAGACTATATAGAAAACGGAGTTGTAAATCTTAACCGCACAGAGAGTGCCCTCTCCTTCTCTCTTTTCGATACCCTCTACTCCCTCAGGGAGATGATCTCTTACCTCTATTCATATAACCACCCGGAGGCGGTGTGTTTCACAAATAATGTCACGGAGGCATTGAATCTTGTCATCAAGGGCCTGTTGAAGCCAACGGACCACGTTATAATATCATCAGGAGAGCACAACGCAGTCATGAGGCCTCTTGTGCAGTGCGGGATAGAATACTCTCTCATTCCTTCGGACAGGAAAGGCTTCAACGACTATTCAACTCTCGAAAACCTCATAAGAAAGAATACAAAAGCTGTCATCATGTGCCATGCGGGAAACGTGAGCGGTGCCGTCCAGAGTCTTGATGAAATAAGTGAATTCACAAAAAAACACGGCCTGATGTTCTTCATCGATGCGGCTCAGTCATCTCCATTCGTTCCCGTCGACATGGAAAAACAGAATATAACGGGAGTATGTTTTACGTGCCATAAATCGTTCCTCGGCCCCGAGGGGGTCGGAGGGGTTCTCCTGAGACGTGAAATTGCCGATACGATTTCCCCTCTTGTCAGCGGTGGGACGGGAAGTGAGAGCGACAGTATTCTCATTCCCTCCTCCCTTCCCGATAGATTGACAGCGGGAACGGAAAATCTCCCCGGCCTTGTCGGAACGAAGAGAGCTCTTGAATATACACTCTCCAATCTCGATTGTCTCAGGGACAACACAAGGAGAATGACAGAACTTCTGATGGAAGGTATATCATCGCTTCCGTCACTCTCAATTCGAGGAGCGGAAATTGAGGACAGAAGAACGGGAGTCGTCTCCGTTGTCTCTTCAAAACATGACACGGCATCAATTTCAGACCTTCTTCTGGAGAGGGCCGGAATAGAGACCAGGGTCGGGCTTCACTGCGCTCCGATGGCACATAAGGCCATGGGGACATTCCCCACCGGGACGCTCAGGTTCTCTCCCGGGCCGTTCACAACGGAAGACGAGATAGAAACAACACTTAAAACACTCAAGGAGATTGAAGATGAGGATTGATTATTACCCTGTAATGCTCAAGGCGCTGCAGAACGGAGACATTGAAAGACACACATCGCCCGACGGGAAATACGTTGAAGTGATACAGAACGGAAAGACTCTCTACAGCGATTCTCCTGCCCCGCTGGGGGAATATATGACGGAATACATAAAAGCGGAACCCCACATAGTAATCTTCGGAGCCGGACATGTATCGAAGGCCCTCTATGAAGAGGCACGGCTTCTCTCGATGGAAGTGACGGTCATAGACGAGAGGAAGGAGACGGCCAACGAGGAGAGATTTCCCGATGCCGAAATCATTTGCATGCCGTACGATGAATTCTTCGCATCCTCACACTCGTTCTTCAGACCATACTTTGTAATCATGACACACGGCCACGCATATGACTCGAAAGCGCTCGCATGGTGTCTCGGAAAGCCTTCATCCTACATAGGAATGATCGGGAGTAAGGGAAAGGTTGCGGCGACATACACAAAGATGCTCTCTGAAGGTTTTACTCAGGAACAGCTGGATTATGTCCACTCCCCTGTCGGGATAAAAATCGGAGCAGTCACCCCGGAGGAAATCGCCGTCTCGATACTTGCCGAGATAATCTCCGTCTTCAGAAGCGTCAAAACGGCTTTCACGATATCTGACAAATACCTTTCTGCAGTATCGGGAAAGAAGGGCGTCACGGCCCGTATCATAAAAAAGAGCGGATCGGCCCCGCGTGCCATCGGCTCGGAACTCTTCTACTCGGAAGAAGAAGACACCTTCTACGGAACAGTCGGAGGCGGCGCCGTAGAGAAGGCGGCTGAAGACGAATGCAGAAGAATCTTCAAAAGCGGGGAGAAGACAAGAATAATCCACTACAATCTCTCGGCGTCGGGAGATCTCTCCATGATATGTGGAGGAGATGTCGACATGCTCTTCTCCCGCATTGAATAGTCAGAGAATTCTCTCTGCTTCAGATAAATCTTGCTCTGTCGTCGACCAGGATGTGCAGAAACGGACGACGGAGCGTTCCCTGTCATAACCCGACCATCGTTCGAAGATGATTGAGGAAGAAAGTTCCTTGATTTTTGCGTCATCCATGATGAAGAAGAGCTGGTTCGTCGGACTCGGCCAGGCTTCCTCGTATCCCTTCGACTTCATGATTCTTTTCAACTCTGCAGCTCTCTGAATACCTGTTTTCCCGAGAGCATAGTAATAGCTGTCCGTGAAAAGCCTATCAAACTGGATTCCCAGAAGTCTTCCCTTTGCAAGTAATGCGCCTTCCTGCTTTTTCATCTGTTTGAAGTTTTTCGGAGCTATTGACTCTTTTATGACGACAGCCTCTCCGATTATTGCACCGCATTTGGTGCCTCCGATATAAAATGCATCACAGAGCTGTGCAATCCCGGGAAGTGTCAGATTGTTTTCAGGGGATGCCAGAGCATATGCAAGCCTTGCGCCGTCCATGAAGAGATACAGGCCGTATGTATCACATATTCTTCTAATGGCACGTAGTTCTTCTCCCGAGTAGATTGTACCAATCTCGGTCGGTTGGGAGATATAGACCATCTTCGGTGTAACAAGAGCTTCCTTAGGCTCACTGTCCATATATTCCTCCATATAGGAAGAAAGTCTTCCGGCCACTATCTTGCCATTATCAGGAGTAAGTGGAATGACTTTATGTCCTGTATACTCCACCGCTCCGGATTCATGTACGTTAATATGCCCGCTATCAGCAGTAATCACACCTTCACATCTTCCGAGGAGCGTGCTTATGACAAGCTGGTTGGTCTGGGTTCCGCCTGCCACGAGAGACACGATGACATCCTCGCGTCCTACCGCCTTCTTAATCTTTCTCTCTGCAGAGAGAGTATACGCATCCTTTCCGTATCCCGGCTGTGGAGTATTATTCTCCTTTATAAGGCGCTCGAGAATCCCAGGCGCCATGCCGTTGTTGTAATCACATTCAAATGAAACCATGAGCGTATTGTATTAAAACAGCAGGAAGATGAAAATCAGCAGATATATTCATCTTGTAGCTGATTGATGCCTTCTGATTTCCGGCCGGGCAGGTTTATGCTCACGCCAATATCTCTTCCTTCCAGTCATCTATGTTGCGCTTCTCTGTACTGAAGTTGATGCCGAGAAGGTGGATCTCGTACTCCGGAGAGTCTGTCT
>CAVJJV010000078.1:0-6944 GCA_963650055.1 Comamonas kerstersii
ATATGACCTCTGTGTCTTCGGTAACCACGAATTCGACTACGGCATGGACAGACTCTCCGAGCTCGTCGGTAAGTCGAACGCCCAGTACCTCAATGCTACAATCACATATTCGGGAAGCGGCGAGAATCTCCTCAGCGACACAGTTCCCTATGTTATCGAACAGTTCGGTTACCTCAGGGTTGCATTCATCGGTGTATCAACTCCTGAAACACTTACGAAGTCGACTCCCAAGTACTTCATGGAAGACGGTAAGTTCGTCTATAACTTCGCATCAGGCGAAGAGCTCTATGCTGTTGTCCAGGGATATGTAGACGAAGTCAGGTCTTTCGGCGCAGATGTCGTCATCCTCGTGACACACCTCGGAGTTGAAGAAGACAGCGAGCCCAACAGATCCGTCGACCTTATTGCCAACACAACAGGTGTTGATGCAGTCATCGATGCACACTCCCATACAGTCATGGAGTGCGATCTTGTTCCAAACAAGGATGGTGAAGATGTCATCCTCACACAGACAGGAACAAAGCTTGCAAACATCGGCAAGATGACAATCAGCAGAGATGGAAGTATCAAGACAGAGCTCATCAGCGCATACGACAAGGATGCCGACTTCACAGCTTACATCGACGCCATCAAGGCTGAGTATGAGACTGCACTCAATGCTGTCGTTGCTCACTCGGATGTAGAGCTTGCAATTGCAGATGAGACAGGTGCAAGAATGGTCAGGAACAGAGAGACAGCTATCGGCGACCTCTGTGCAGATGCTTATAGATATGTATCCGGTGCAGACATTGCATTCGTCAACGGCGGCGGTATCCGCGCTGCAATCCACAAGGGCGATATCTCCACAGCCAACATGATTTCCGTCCATCCGTACGGCAACATGCTCTGTATGTGTGAAGCTACAGGACAGCAGATTCTTGATGCTCTTGAACTCGGAAGCATGAACACCAAGGCTGTTGCAGCTGAAAACGGCAATGCAGTCGGCGAGAGCGGCGGATTTTTACAGGTCAGTGGCCTCAAGTACACAATCGACACATCCATTCCGTCAGGCGTCAAGAAGGATCCAGACGGCCTCTTCGACGGCGTTGAAGGCGAGAGAAGAGTCAAGGATGTCTATGTTGAGGAGAACGGCGAATGGGTTGCACTTGATCCTGAAAAGACATATACACTTGCTTCCCACAACTACATGCTCCAGGATATGGGTGACGGCTACACAATGTTTGCCGACAACACATTCCTTCTCAACAGCATCATGATCGACAACCAGGTCATCATCACATACATCACCCAGGGCCTCGGCGGTTCAATCGGTGAAGAGTATGCAGCTCCTCAGGGAAGAATCACAGTTCTCTGATTGACTTGATAGTCTCCAGTTATCTCTCCCGTGGTTAAAGCGGGGGAGTTTTTATTATGTTCACTACCCAAGATTCAACAGAAACCTGTTGCCCGGTATGATATTATCCCACTTCTCCTTTTTTCTTCTTTTGCATTCAGATTTTTCTATGAGACCCTGAAAATCTGTATTAGAATAGCTTTAAGCGTACTCGGATACGCACTGAAAAAGGAGAAACAAATGAAAAAGACATTAGCTGTTGTTTTAATGGTTTTATGTTGTCTGACAGTTTTCGCCAACGGCGCTAAGGAAGCTGCAGCTACAGTAGCATCATCAGATCAGATTAAAGTTGTCCTCGAGACAGATGCTACAGGTATCGACGATAAGTCTTTCAATGCAGCTGCATGGAGAGGAATTCTTGAATTCTACGGCGACAATGGAGCCGGAAGAGGCGTTTATTATGAGAACGTTACAGCTCAGACAGCCGACGACTATCTTCCCAACCTCAAGATTGCTGCAGACGAGGACTGGGATCTCATCATCACAACAGGATTCACATGGGCGGATGCAACACAGGCTGCTGCTGCTCTCTATCCTGACCAGAAGTTCATCATCGTCGATGTCAACTATCTCAACAATACAGACAACCTCATCCAGTACATCTATGAAGAGGAGCAGGGCTCTTACCTCGTAGGCGTTGCAGCAGCAACACAGGCTAAGGAAGACGGCATTGCAGACCCGAAGTTCGGATTCGTCGGTGGTGTTGCAGGTGCTACAATCACAAAGTTCGAAATCGGCTATATCGAAGGAATCAAGAGTGTCTTCCCGAATGCTGAAATCGTAGACTACTATGTAAACAGCTGGGGTGACCCTGCTCTTGCAAAGACAGCAGCAAAGAGCATGTATGACAAGGGCGTCTATTGTATCTTCGCAGCTGCAGGCGGATCGGGTCTCGGTGTCATCAACCAGGCTAAGGAAGAGAGAACGGCCGGAAAGAACGTCTGGGCTATCGGTGTCGACTCCGACCAGTATGAAGACGGTATCTATGCAGAAGGAAAGTCAGCTGTTCTTACATCCATGCTCAAGATGGTCGAGAACTCGACTCTCGATGCTCTCAACAAAATCAAGAACGGAACATGGGAAGGCGGTGTCGTAACACAGAACATGGCTAACAACGGTGTCGGCTACTCAACAACCAACGCAGAGCTCAAGGCTGCTGCTGTCAAGGCTGCCGATGCTGCAAAGGAAGCTATTCTTTCGGGTAAGATCGTCGTCAACAAGACATATGCTGCTTCAATGGCTGCAGGACTTGCTCCGGCAGGACTTAATGCTCTCGACGACTGATTCTGATTTGAAATCGTTTATAAGCACGCTCTCTGGGGCGTGCTTTTAGAAATAAGGTGATTAATTTGAGCGAATATGCAATACAGATGCTTGGCATCACCAAAACCTTCCCCGGTATCATTGCAAATGACAATGTAAACCTGGAAGTGAAGGAAAATGAGATACTTGCGATACTTGGAGAGAACGGTGCGGGTAAGAGTACACTCATGTCCGTCCTCTTCGGAGCTTATCCGGCAGATGCAGGAAAGATTCTCATCCACGGCAGGGAAGTAAAGATTACAGACCCGAACGTAGCCACAAGACTCGGTATCGGGATGGTTCACCAGCACTTCAAGCTTGTGCACAACTATACGGTAACTGAAAACATAGTACTGGGAAAGGAACCGACGAAAAGAGGAATACTCTCTCTCAAGGATGCGGAGAAGAAGGTTCAGGAACTCAGCGACAGATACGGTCTTTCGGTAGACCCGAGGGCCAGGATTGATGACATCACAGTCGGTCAGCAGCAGAGAGTCGAGATATTGAAGACACTCTACTCAGACTCCGACATCATCATCCTCGATGAGCCGACTGCGGTCCTCACTCCGCAGGAAATAGATGAGCTCATGGACATCATCCGCCTTTTGAAGAAGGAGGGTAAGACCATTGTCCTCATTACACACAAACTCAAGGAAATAAAAGCCGTTGCGGACCGCTGTACTGTTCTCAGACGCGGCAGATACATCGGCACAATCGATATAACATCGGAGACAAGCGAGCAGAATCTGGCCACGATGATGGTCGGACATGCCGTCAAGTTCGATATAGATAAAGCTCCGTGTCACCCCGGGGATGTTGTTCTCGATATTCAGAACATCACCGTCAACGACTCCATAGGGGTTGCAAAGGTAAAGAATCTCTCCCTCAAGGTAAGACAGGGAGAAATAGTCGGTATTGCCGGTGTCGACGGTAACGGCCAGACGGAACTTCTCTATGCCCTCTCGGGATTGAGCAGAGTGGAGAGCGGAAAGATTCTTCTCAACGGTGAAGACATAACGAATCTCTCGATAAGAGAAAGAATCGCGCGCGGCATGGGACATATCCCGGAGGACAGGCACAAGCACGGCCTTGTCGGTGCTTTCACAGTTGCCGAGAATACCGTCCTCAAGGATTTCTACAAGCCTAAATATACCGGTAAGTTCGATATCCTCGACTATAAGAAGATTACAGAGAACTCCGATTCCCTCATCCAGCAGTTCGACATCCGTTCCGGGCAGGGAAGCAGCACGCCGTGCGGTTCACTTAGTGGCGGTAATCAGCAGAAGGTAATAGTTGCCAGGGAGATTTCGCTCTCTCCCGATCTCCTTCTTGTCGCCCAGCCTACGAGAGGTCTCGATGTCGGGGCCATTGAATACATAAGAAAGAGGCTTGTCGAAGAAAGAGACAAGGGCAAGGCTATTCTTCTTGTATCATTCGAACTGGATGAAATCATGAATCTCTGTGACCGCATCGCCGCAATAAGCAAGGGCCAGATAGTCGGCATCTTCAACGAAGGAGAGAAGACAAGTGCCGAAATCGGACTCATGATGGCCGGAGTAAAGGCAAAGGAGAGTAATTGATGAAAAAGATAAATAAAGAAAAGACCTCCTTTATCGACTGGTTCCTCGACAGCCAGGGAGCTTCATCGGTAGCAGTCGTTATCCTCGGCTTCCTTGCCGGAGTTCTGCTTCTTGTCTGCATCGGAAAGAACCCCGCGGGGCTCTTCAAGGCCGTCTTCCAGTCAATGGTCGGCAAGGCCGGCAAGAACGGGGGATGGAATTTCAGAAATGTGGGTGAGACTCTTGCATTCTCCATTCCCTTTGTGCTATGCGGTCTCTCGATGGGATTTGCCAACAGAGTCGGACTCTTCAATATCGGGGCCGAAGGCCAGTATGCAATCGGAATGCTTGCAGCCCATATCGTGGGTGTCTGCCTTCCTTCTTTCCCCGGACAGTGGCTTCTCTGTCTCATTGCATCCCTGATTGCAGGTGCATTATGGGGTGGAATCGTAGGACTATTGAAGGCCAGGTACAAGGTAAGTGAAGTTGTTGCGACAATCATGCTCAACTATATAGCTCTATACCTCTATCCGCTTGTATGTCTCTACCTTCTTCCGGAAGGTACGGTCAACAAGACCAACCGCACAGCTGATCTCAAGGCTACCGCTCTTCTCAAGGACGGCCTCATTCCGAGTTCCAGCTTGAACATAGGAATATTCTTCATGCTCCTGATGGTGGTCCTCTATTGGTTCATCATGGAGAAGACCGCTTTTGGATACGGACTCAGAGCTACAGGATTCAACAAGGATGCCGCAAGATGCTCTGGAATCAATGATACGAAGAACATCTCTTACGCAATGGCCATCAGCGGCGCCTTCGCGGGGCTGGCGGGAGCATGTGTACTCCTCGGGTCCATCAGATACTCCAAGATTCTCACCAGCCAAGATAACTACGGCTTCATGGGAATAGCGGTGGCACTTGTCGGAAACTCTACAGCACTCGGGTGTCTCATCTCGGGATATCTCTTCGGAATATTGAAGCAGGCTTACTCCCTCATGCAGGGAATGGGTATTCCGAAAGAAGTCGTTTCGATCATACAGGGACTCATCGTCATCTTCATTTCATTCAGAAGCGGGCTCTCGATTATCAAGGACAGGAGAGCGAAGATCAGAGTCAGGGAGGGAAGGAAAAATGATTAACACACTTTCAACTATAATGATGCTGGTGTCTCCGATTCTGATTATTGCAACAGGCGGTATGATCTGCGAGAGAAGCGGAGTGACAAACGTGGGACTTGACGGCCTCATGTCGATAGGAGCATGTACTGCGGCAATCGTCCATCAGCTTCTTGAACTCACGGGAATGGCAAGACAGGGGTCGATAATCATAGCTCTTATTGCTGCCTCTCTCGTCTCATGCCTTATCTCCGTGCTCCATGCAATCGCCTCGATTGACTTAAAGTCGGACCAGACGATAAGCGGTACGGGAATCAACCTTCTGGCAGCAGGTATAACGGTATTCGTCTGTCAGCGTATCTACGGAACAGACCGCTCTGAAGCTTTCAAACTCGGTATGATCAAGGATTCTCTCGGATTCTATCCGACTCTCTACATCTCGATTGTAGTCATGGTTGCAGCATGGTTCATACTCTACAAGACACCGTTCGGCATGCATCTGAGAGCATGCGGAGAGCATCCTGCTGCTGCTGACAGCGTGGGTATAAACGTAAGACGCATCAGATACATAGGCGTTCTCTCCTCGGGATTCCTGGGGGGACTTGCCGGAGGATGTGCTGTTCTTACACAGACTATCCAGTACACGAATACATTCACGAACGGAAGAGGATTCATAGCGCTTGCCGCAGTTGCATTCGGACGCTGGACTCCGCTTGGAGTTACAGGTGCAAGTCTGCTCTTCGGAGCATCCCTTGCCCTCTCGACCATATCCTCGATGACTCCCGCCCTCAAGGTTATTCCGAGTTATGTCTTCAACATCATCCCGTACCTGGTGACGCTCATTGCGCTGGTAATCTTCTCGGGTCGTGATTATGCACCGAAGGCAGTCGGTATTCCTTATGAAAAGGGAAGCTCGTAACAGGAGGAGAGAATGACACCTCATAACAGAGCAGAGAAGGGTGATTTCGCCCCGACTGTATTGATGCCGGGTGACCCTCTCAGGGCCAGGTTCTGTGCCGAGAATTATTTTGATAAGCCCCGTCTTCTGACGGATGTGAGAAATGTACTCGGTTACAGCGGATTTTATAAGGGGATGCCGGTAAGTGTCATGAGTTCAGGAATGGGCGGCCCGAGTGCGGGAATATATTCCTACGAACTCTACACACACTTCGGCGTGGAGAACATAATCCGTATCGGAACGAGTGCGGGGCTGCAGAAGAACATGGAGGTGGGAGATCTTGTCTTCGCCCTTACGTGTTCGACGGACTCGGCATGGGCAGAGCAGTATAATCTCAAGGGGACGCTGGCCCCCTGTGTTGATTTCTCCCTCCTCGAGAAGGGAATTGCCTCGGCACGGGAAAAGGGAATCCCCTTCCATGCGGGAATGATCTTCTCCTCGGACTATTTCTCCTCGTATAACGCACTTGGAGAGAATGAATGGAAGAGCTTTGCTTCTATGGGGGCTCTTGCCCAGGATATGGAGACGATGGCTCTCTATTCAACTGCAATGTATACACATAAAAGAGCTCTTTCGATTCTTACCATGACGGATAATGTCGTGACGGGGAAGAGCTT
>CAVJJV010000078.1:6954-9221 GCA_963650055.1 Comamonas kerstersii
GAATGGAGGGCAACAGAAGAATGATCGAGGTTGCACTCGAGACTGCATATAAGGTTTATAAGGATGAAAAAGAGCATTGTACTTGAAGCTGCAGAGAAACGCTTTGCATGTAAGCATTATCTTGATAAGGAGATAGACAGGGATACTCTCGATACCATTCTCGAGAGCGGGAGGCTTGCTCCGACGGCTTTCGGAATGGAGCATTTCGATATCTACGTGATGAGAAGTAAGGATATCATAGACGTTTGTTTCTATCAGGAGAGCATGAAGACTGCTCCCGTGACTCTTGTTCTCACCGTGAAGAAAGCAAAATACTACGACCCCGACGGAGAGTGGGTGAGAAGCCGCGGCGTGAGATTCCCCGGAACAATAGAGGAGTATATAGAAGACTACCGCGGGTACCATGAATTTCTCTCAAAAGAGGGAGTTCTTGATTCCTGGGCTAAAGCTCAGGCTTATATACCGCTCTCGTTCATGATGCTTACGGCTTCCGAACTCGGGGTGCAGAGCTGCGCCATCGAAGGCTTCAACAATGAGAAGCTCATCGAGAGGATGGGCCTCGAGAAGAACGAAGACCAGGTTTCATGTCTCCTCGCCCTGGGGTACCCTGATGAGAAGAGAGAGAGAATCAGGAGAGATTTCTCCGATGTTGTGGAATATAGGAATTGAAAGATGGAAAAGAGAAGAATAATTCTTGATGTTGATACCGGGCACGATGATGCCGTAGCCATTGCCCTTGCCGCCGGTTTGAAGGATGAGATAGAACTTGACGGTCTCATCGCATGTGCCGGAAATCAGGTGAGGGAGAAGACTCTTGAGAACACTCTCAATCTTGCAGAGGCTCTCGGCATTGACGCACCCGTCTTTGCAGGAGCCCCGGGCCCCCTCGTGAGAAAGAGAGTCATTGCCGGTACAATCCACGGAGAAAGCGGTTTCGACGGACCTGTCTTTCCTCCGAGGAAGAAGCAGGAATGCAGAGGTAACGGTATTCTCTGGGCTGTCAAACACGTAATCGACAATCCCGGCGAGATTACATATGTCTCTGTCGGCCCCTGGACTGATCTTGCAACCTGCATAAAGGCGGATGAACGTTTCGCTCCGTCCTTGAAGGAAATCGTGTTGATGGGCGGGGCTGTGGATCATCCGGGAAATACAACGCCGAGTGCCGAGTTCAATGTATATGCAGACCCGGAAGCTGCTTCGATTGTCATGCAGTCTGGCGCTCCGGTTACCATGATGGGGCTTGATGTGACCCTCCAGGTGTTACTTACAGATGAAATACTTGAAAAGGTAAGAGAGAGAAAGACTAAGTACAGCAGAATTTTCCTCGACAGCATGGGTTTTTACATTCCATCCCTCATAAAAGCAACGGGGAATATGCCTGCAATGCATGACCCATGCTGCATAGCTTATCTTGCCGACCCTGATATATTCACCTTCTCCCACCGCCCTATTGTCGTGGAGACGAAGGGGGATAGTACCTACGGTAAGACAACCGGAGGAAAGGAAGATGAAAACCAGAAGACCAAGTTCGGCATCCATGCCGATACGGAGAGATTCTGGAAGCTATTCTTCAAGGCAGTTGACAATCTGGAATAAGGAGAGAGAAATATGAGCGAGACAATGGATAAACTCAAAGAAAGCAGTACCTATATTCTATCCCGTCTGGGAGAGAGGAAGGTGGAGCTTGCAATTGTACTTGGTTCGGGACTCGGGGACCTGGGGGAGGAAGTAAAGAATCCCGTCATAATCGATTATAAGGATATACCGCACTTTCCGGTATCTACAGTACAGGGACACAAGGGAAGATTGATTATCGGAGAGCTTGAGGGAAGGGAGGTCATGTGCATGCAGGGAAGGTTCCACTTCTACGAGGGATACTCGATGGAGGAGTGTGTCTACCCGATAAGGACAATGTTCATGCTCGGAATAAAATCACTCATCCTCACAAATGCCGCAGGATGTGTGAACAAAGAATGGAACGTCGGAGACCTCATGCTCATAACAGACCATATAAAGCTTTGTGCAGAGAGTCCCTGCAGGGGTGTTAACAACCCCGAACTCGGAGAGCGTTTCTTCGATATGACGGGAGCCTACAATAAAGATCTCCAGAACACAGCGAGAAAAGCTGCAGAGAAGAACGGCATAAAGCTCAGAGAGGGTGTCTACATGTTCATGAGCGGCCCGAACTTCGAGACTCCTGCAGAGATCCGTTTCGCCCGCACCGCCGGTGCCGATGCATGCGGTATGAGTACGGTGCCCGAGGC
>CAVJJV010000079.1:0-2103 GCA_963650055.1 Comamonas kerstersii
ATGTAAACTGCGTTAGATTCAATTCCGATCTCCCTCTTTCTACCTTGTAGCGAAAAAGTAAAAAAATACAACACGGATTTCAAATAGAGGATAGAATGTAATCAGCTACTTTTTTATTGATTGAGGTGAAAATGAGATTAACTGAAAGACAACAGCGGATTTATGACGGGAAGGAAGGAGAGATCAAGGCCAAGGTCATGAAGACTCTCGTCATGTACGGCGAGACCTTCGGAGCAGAGGAGATGAAGGATATAACGGGAGAGTACGGCCACCTTGTGACTTCCTTCGGTCTCTCGGTCATGAAGCCTGTATATGAACTCATGGATAAATTGATTGAAGGCGGGGCAGTATCGAGTCAGAAGTTCACAGTAGATCCGATGCCCCTGGAGAAGTGTGTTCCGAGAAATCTTATCCAGGATATCTTCTTCAAGGTGATGTATTCAAAGCAGAAGGAGTATGACGGGCAGCTCGAGAAGCTTGGAATCCTCTCTCCCGACTCATACACATGTACCTGCTACATGGATGAAGTTGGGAATATCCCCCGCGAGGGTGATATCCTCTCCTGGGCGGAGAGCTCGGCAGTCGTCTACGCCAACAGTGTTCTCGGAGCAAGGTGCAACCGTAACAGCGGCATACTCGATCTCTTCGGCTCTATTGTCGGGTGTGTACCGAACTTCGGGCTGTTGACGGACGAGGGAAGGAAGGCGACGTGGCTAGTTGAAATCAGGACGACGAAGAAACCCGAGGCGCAGCTCCTGGGCTCTGCAGTCGGAATGAAGGTAATGGAGGAAGTACCGTATATCGTAGGCCTTGATAGGTATTTTTCATCTCTCGACGACGAAGCGAAGGCATACCTCAAGGACTTCGGTGCAGCCACCGCCTCGAACGGTGCCGTGGGCTTGTATCATATCGAGAATCTCACGCCCGAGGCTGTAAGATACTCCCGCAGTCTTCTCAGTGCGGAACACAGGACATATATAATAGATGATGAAGAGCTCGAGAGAGTCGAGAAGAGCTACCCTGTAATCTGGAAGAACAGGGACGCGAAGCCGAAGCTTGCCTTCATAGGATGTCCGCATCTCTCGCGTAAGCAGCTTATCGACTGGAGCGGACGCATAGACTCTGCTCTTAAGGCAAAGGGCAGAACACGTGTTGAAATCCCGACTGTCATGACGGCGGCCCCTGCAGTCATGGAGGCTTTCAAGAAGACAGAAGAGGGAAAGAGACTCGAGAGCGAAGGGGTTATCCTCTCCCATATCTGTCCTTTGATGTATATGAACAATCCCAAATGCGGAAGCATGCCGGTGATTACATGCTCGAATAAGCTCAGAACATACACGTCATCCCGCTTCTACAGGGAGGATGAGCTGTTGGGAATCATTACAGGAGGTAGTAAATGAAGAAGTCGTTTAAAGGAAGAGTGGTTGTAAAGGGTGAAGCCGAGGCTGTTGCACTTGTCTCGAAGAATGGATTCAATACGCTTGCCTCCTACCAGCATTCACTTATGTTCGGTGACAGGGAAGGTAAGTGCTCGGACCAGAACAATCCTGATATATATAATAAGGCTATGGCGGGGAGTGCGCTCTGCATGCCCCAGACAATCGGATCGACGACGGGAGGGCTTGTCCTCTTCTGCGCGTCAAGCATGAAACGTCAACCCAGGTGCCTCCTCTTCTCAAAGCCCATAGATTCTCTTGCAGCTGCGGGGGCAATACTCTCCGACGTATGGACTGATGAGAGCATGCCGACTATAGACAACCTCGGTGAGGAGTTTCTGGACTATGTCAGAACCGGCGACAGGATAAAGGTCCACGAGGACGGAACGGTAGACGTCGAGAGATAAAGGAGCAGAAAGAAAAACCACCGCCGGAGCTGACGGTGGTTTTCTTCTCCCGTGTCTTATCAGATTTTCATTGCAACTTCGTATGCTCTCCAGATGACAGACCTGAGGTTCCCGACCTTGAGGCAGTCTCCTACAAGATGGACCTTCCCCTCCGTAGTAAGAGGAGATGGAATGTAGCCTGCAGACGAGATGACGCTGTCGCACTTTATGACGATTTCGCTCCCGTTCTTTTTCCGGCAGACAACAGAGCCGTCCCTGAC
>CAVJJV010000080.1:0-23610 GCA_963650055.1 Comamonas kerstersii
AACGGTACAAATATTTTATAATAAAGCCATGAGTAACCTGCGCCTTGAATTTGCACCCGAGAAGACCCAGATGCTTCCCGAGCTCCTTTATATAAGCTACTCGAAATACGAGAGTGACTGGGCGAGCATCATGCACTCCCATTCCTTTGCCGAATTCATGTACATAGCCAGCGGGAGGGGAGAGGTGCTGACAAGAGAGAGAAGCTACAGGGTGGGGCAGGGTGATTTCATCGTTCTCCCATCCGGTCTCTATCATACCGAGAAATCGAGTATAGAGGAGAGCATGGAGTATTTCGTCATGGGGGTATCGAACATAGGGGTGAGAAGCAATGTGGAGAATGTAGTGGTACCTCTCGGGCGTTATTCATCGAAGGTCGGTGATTCCATAAGAAGAATCTTCAATGTACTCTCCAGAGGCAGCATCAATTACGAGTGCGAGGCATATTCCGTCTTCCTCGATATCATCTCTGTATTGATGAGGCTTCCTTCTTCTCCCTTCATATTGAAGGAAACCACCTCCCAGAACGGACAGATGGTCGGAATCAAGGATTATATAGACACCCATTACATGGAGACATTCACTCTCGATGATCTTGCGGGGAACTTCCACCTGTCGAAGTACCATCTTGTGAGGGAGTTCTCCCGCTGCTATTCTCTCTCCCCGATGGCCTATCTCGAGGACAGGAGGATAAGAGAGGCGAAATACCTTCTCTCGTCCACCGATCTCTCCGTTACGGCAATCGCCTCGACTCTGGCTTTCTCCTCCACTTCGTATTTTTCTCAGCGGTTCCATGCGGCAGCTGATCTCACTCCACTCGAGTACAGGAAGAGAAAACAGAGTGAAAGAAAGTGAAAATCCGTCAGTCTAGGCGGACACATATATGGATAACATGGATTATCCGCCTGGAGGTGATATACGAGCCTGTATGTGAAAGAGTGAGGAGGAGAGTCGTAAAGCTCTCCTCCCGGTTTCAGGCTAATCCTCCACCGGAAGCCCGGTGGAGATATCAACTACTCAATTGTTGCGAGTTTGATTGTATTGATGGTGCCTTTGCCGCCGTCGGCAGGACCACCGCAGAGGACGACGGTGTCGCCCTTTTGGAGATTGAGAATCTCCTTTGCCCTGATGAGGGCATAGTGGTACATGACATCGGATGAGGAGTACCTGTCGCTGAGAACAGGAGTCACGCCCCAGCTGAGGTTGATGAGTCTCCATCCCGTCTCTGTCGTCGTCATTCCGATGATTGGAACGGGACACCTGAAACGTGATACCAGACGTACGGACATACCGCTCTTGGAGCAGACTACGATGGCCTTGGCCTTTGTGTCTATCGCCAGGTCGCATGTTGCATGGGAGATTGCATCCGTCGAGTTGTGGATGGTGTACTCGGTTGTTCTGAATCTCTTCTCGTAGTTGATGTCGTTTTCAGTCGATTCGCAGATGGAGGCCATTGCCGCAACAGCCTCTACAGGATGCTTACCTGCAGCGGACTCTCCCGAGAGCATGACGGCACTTGTTCCGTCATAGACTGCATTCGCCACATCAGATATCTCGGCTCTTGTCGGACGGGGGTTTGTAATCATGCTTTCAAGCATTTCAGTTGCCGTGATTACTCTCTTTCCGATGCTCCTGCAGCGTGAAATCAGGTACTTCTGGATAGCCGGGAGTGATACAAACGGTACCTCGACTCCCAGGTCTCCGCGGGCGACCATGACGCCGTCGACATGCCTGCATATGCTGTCTATGTTGTCTATTCCGGCCTGGTTCTCGATCTTTGCTATCAATTCCACGTTTTCACCGCCGTTTTCATTGATGAATGATCTTACCGATTTGACGTCATCCTGGTTCGATACGAACGAGAGTGCTATGTAGTCGATTCCGTTTTCGAGACCGAATAGGATATCATCCTTGTCGGCGTCGGAGAGATAGACGGCACGGGAGACGTGTCCGGGGAAGTTCATGGACTTCCTGTCGGAAATCACACCGCCGTCGATTACTGTGCACACGGCTTCCTTTTCAGTCTTTTCGTCGACTCTGAATGATAAGAGGCCGTTGTTGACAAGGATTATCTGGCCTATCTCCAGCTCGTTTACGAGGTTCTTGTAGCTGACGGAGCAGCGTGTGCTGTCGCCTTCGATATCATCTGTGGTGAATGTGAATCTGTCACCGCTACTGACTTCAGCCTTATGGTCCTTGAAGACTCCCACTCTGTATTCGGGACCCTTTGTGTCAAGCATGATTGCAATGGGGAGGTTCAGCTTCTCCCTCACTTTTTTGATGAGGTCGATCTTTGCCTGGTGCTCTTCATGTGTTCCGTGGGAGAAGTTGAGTCTTGCGACATCCATTCCCGCCCTGGCCATAGCCGTCAATGTCTCTTCGTTTTCACTACTCGGTCCGATGGTACATATAATCTTTGTTTTTCTCATGGTTGTATTCTATATCATTATCGGCATATTTGGAAAAGTGGAAGAGGGAATCATTGCACTCAATCTGCTTCACTGTCTTAACCAATCGTGAAAATATGATTATATTCAGGTTGGAGTAAAACAATGAAAAGAACCAAGACACCTATCACACTCCTCTGCGGATACCTGGGAGCGGGAAAGACAACCCTTCTGAACAATGTTCTCAAGAACCAGGAGGGATATAAGGTAGCAGTTATCGTTAATGATATCGGAGAAGTCAACGTCGACGCATCGCTTATTGCAAAGGGTGCGAACATTACAGATACACAGGATATCGTACCGCTGACCAACGGCTGCATATGCTGTACGCTCAAAGGCCAGATGGCGAAGAACATCGAGAAAATAATCGCATCGAAGAAATATGACTACATAATGATCGAGGCAAGCGGTGTCTGTGAGCCGATGCCGATTGCACAGCAGCTCCTGTCCATCAAGAACGGAGTCCTCGACAATATCGTCGGAGTTGTCGACGCAATGCGTCTTGTCGACGAGTTCGCATCCGGGGAGAAGCTTCTCGAGAAGGATAAAATCGGTGAAGAGGACATCGAGAGTCTTCTTGTACAGCAGATCGAGTTCTGCTCGACTCTCGTCATCAACAAAACGGATCTCGTCAGCGAAGACGAGAGAAAGAAGGTGAGAAAGGTGATTGAAGCTCTCCATCCGGGTGTCAAGGTTATCGAGACGACGATGGGCAGTGTCCCGGTCGGCGACATTCTCTCCACGTCCTCATTCGACTTCGACAAGGTTTATGAAGAGGCAGGCTGGTGCAAAGCCCTCATGAACGAAGAGAGTCTCGGCGACAGGGATGACGAGGGTAATCCGGAAAATCATCACGACGCTGATGAGGATGAGCATGAGCACCATCATGATGATGACGATGAGGATGAACACGAGCATCACCATCATGATGAAGATGAAGAAGACGAGCATGAACACCATCATCATCACCACGAGCACAGACATGAGGGTGAGAGTGAGGACGAGTACGGCATAGGGACATTTGTCTACTACAGGAGAAAGCCGTTCAACAGGGAGAAGCTCAGAGAGTATGTAAAGACCTGGCCGGGGAACATAATCAGAAGCAAGGGTACCATCTGGTTCAGCGATGAGGAGGACATGGCATATGTACTCGAGACAAGCGGCCGTCAGCTCATGTGTTCGCCTTACGGCAAATGGGTTGCCTCCGCTCCGACGGAGATAAGGAAGAAACTCATCGAGGACGACCCGAGGATTCTCCAGGACTGGGATCCGTATGTCGGAGACAGAATGGTCAGACTCTGTATAATAGGAAAGAATCTCGACAAGAAGAAGATAGCCTCCGAGCTTGATGCTCTTCTCGAGAATTGATTGACAGGGCCTCCTTGACCGGAGGCCGTCTTTATCGGGCTTCAGGAGAGACGACTTTTCACTTCTTGTCTACTTCTCCGGTCCTCTTCTCGTTCATGTCGACACGGGGAATGAGGCTTTCCGCGGTCCTTCCCTTTCCCTTGTTCTTCACGTAGAAAAATCCGATTATCGAGAAGATTATGGCTCCTATAAAATTGATGAAGAGGTCTTTCATCGTGTCGAAGATTCCCACGTCCAGGTAGCCGCCGACTCCGAGCGGAATCTCCGTCCCGTCAGCCTGGACGACTATGCAGTCCACGATATCCTTTATGACTACCGCCTTGTTCTTCCTCTCGGGATTGAGAGTCACCGATCCTATTGTATGGATGACATAGTCCTTCTGGAGATCGAAGTCGAAGATACGGTCTCCCGCGAACTCGAAGAACTCCCATATGACACCGATGGTCATCGAGAAGCAGAAGGCCACGAATGCAAGAAAAGCGGGGGAGAGCTTGAATGTGAAGCGTTCGTCACGGTTGAAGAAGTCGACAAGCGAGAATCCCACCGCGGAGAACAGAAATCCGCTTATACCGTGTAGTACACTGTCCCAGAACGGGAATGATATATAGAAGGACGAGAGCTCCCCGAGTACCTCCGCACAGAATATGAATACAAGGATGATTACCTCGAATGTCGTAGTGAGGTGTATGCGGAGGGTTCGTGAGGCTATGGACGGGAGAAGCATCAGGAAAAGTGTCAATACACAGACGAATGCACTCTCGTAGTTACGCATGAATATGAATCTCACCAGAAGGGCGATTATAAAGGCACGCTCCACCATGTAGACGATGAAGGATGTCCTGTTGTCGTAAAGCGGCGGACGTTTATTCTTTTCTTTTTTCTCTCTGTTTTTCAATGACATTTGCTGCAGTCTCCATTGCATTCCCCTCCGGGACAGTCAAGGATGAGGTCATCATTCTCGAGTTTGCCGGAAATATATTTTTTGAGAGCTCTGTCGGCGGGGCCTCTGACTCCTCCGATTATCTCTATGCCCCTGAGGCTGAGGTCTACCATCATCTCAGCTCCCATCGAGAGACAGATGAAGGTGTCTGTATCTGCAGACGTGAGTTTCTTCAGAATATCCTTCTCTCCCGACACGGAAATCTCCTCCCTCGAGAGGATCTCGTCCTCCTCGATATCGTAGAAGATAACCGATGGGGCATCTTCAGCCCTTTTCTCTATCAAACCTTCCCAGGCCGGTATTGCTATTCTCATATGTCGTAAAGTTTACCGATTATCGGGTTTTGACTCCAGTCTCTGGATGAAAATTAACATCAATATCTTCTCTCCATATTCGAAAGCGTTATAATAACGGCGGATGGTTGAAATGAAGAGAGAGCTCGAGCCGTGGCAGAAGATAGAAAATACAATAGTAAGAGAGTACAGGGGAAGACTCTGGGCACCTTTCATCGACGCATTGAAGACTTATTCCCTCCTCTCGCCCGGCGACAGGGTGGCGGTATGTATCTCCGGGGGAAAGGATTCGATGCTCCTTGCTCTTCTGATGCGTATGCTTTCCCGTATTTCGGATTTTCCCTTCGAAGTTGAATACATAGTCATGGACCCGGGGTACAGAGAGGAGACACTTTCTCAGATCAAGGCCAATCTCTCCCTTCTCGATATCGAGGCCGATATATTCAGAACAGATATCTTCGCTGCGGCGGACAAGGCGGAGAAGTATCCGTGCTATCTCTGTGCAAGGATGCGCCGCGGGTGGCTCTACAGGCTGGCGGAGGAGAAGGGGTGCAACAAGATAGCTCTCGGCCACCATAAGGACGATGTCATAGAGACTGTGCTCATGGGCATGTTCTACTCCTCCGAGCTCATGAACATGCCTCCGAAACTGAAGAGCAGGAATTTCGAGGGAATGGAGCTTATAAGACCGCTCTACCGCATCAACGAGGAAGATATAATATCGTGGTGTGAAGCCAACGGCCTCCATTTCATACGCTGTGCCTGCTCTGTGACAGAGAGGAATGCCGTCGACGGGAAGGGGAGTAAGAGGGAAGAGGTCAAACAGCTTCTGAAGAGCCTCAGGCGTGAGAACCCTGGTATAGCACAGTCGATTTTCAACAGCCTCCACAATGTATACATTTCGACTTTTCCCGCCTTCCGGGAAGGAGACGGACTTGTCTCGTTTCTTGAGAACTACGATAACGATAAGTCTAAGGAATAATTTATTATAGGTGAAAGAAATATTCTCAGGATTCGACAGGCTTTGACAGCCCCGTCGTCCTTCCGGGGGAATTTTTTCTTTTATTTCCCTTCTTTTTATAGCACACCGGCTCTTTTATCTGTTAATATTGAACCGCTTGAGAGAGCCCCTTAATTCTTCTTTCGGTGACTGGAGAAAGAGGGGGAGGAGCAGACTTGAAAATCAGGGGCCGGGTAGACCCGGAAAGTATTTATGGAGTAAGGAAAGGAAAGTAATGGACGAAACATTTACAAACAAGTATTTCACAGACCGTCAGAATGAATTCGAATCATCTGCAAGAAGTTATCCGAGGAAGTTTCCTTTTGCCTTGAAAGAGGCGCATGGAGTCATACTGGAAGATGTAGAGGGCAACAAGTATATTGATTTCCTCTGCGGGGCCGGGACACTCGCGCTCGGACACAACGACGAGAGGGTGAACAGGGCTATGGTGGACCTTATTACATCGGGCGCCCCTCTTCATACTCTGGATCTTACAACTCCTACCAAGGATAAGTTCGTTGAAACCATTCATTCTATTCTCCCCTTCGATATGGGAAAGGATGTGAAAATCCAGTTTTGTTCACCTTCCGGTACCGATGCAACCGATGCAGCAATCAAGCTGTGCAAGATAGCAACAGGCCGCAGCTCCGTCATCGCATTCTCCGGCGGCTACCATGGAATGGGCCACGGAGCAATGGCTGTCACGGGGAACTGCTATGCAAAGTCCCAGGTTCCGAACCTGATGCCGGGAGTGCAGTTCATGCCCTATCCCTATTCCTACCGCTGTCCGATGGGCCTTGGAGGAGAAGCGGGAGAGAAGGCATGTTCGGCATACTTCGAAAGACTTCTGAAAGACCCCGAGAGTGGAGTGAGTAAGCCCGCATGCGTAATCATCGAGCCCATCCAGGGGGAGGGTGGTGTCATTCCGGCTCCCGTCGAATTCCTCCGGACAGTACGCCGTGTCACAGAGGAACTCGACATTCCTCTCATCTGCGATGAAATCCAGTGCGGTATGGGAAGAAGCGGGAAGGTGTTTGCATTCGAATATGCGGGAATCGTCCCTGATGTAATACTTGCTTCCAAGGCCATCGGCGGTACACAGCCGATGAGTGTCGTAATCTATAACAGGAAACTCGATGTCTGGGGGCCGGGGACACATGCCGGCACATTCAGAGGCAACCAGCTTGCAATGGCTGCCGGAACTGTCGTCATGGAGACGATAAGTAAGCCTGAATTCCTCCGTGATGTTGTCAGAAAGGGCTCCATCTTCAAGGAGAGACTCCTTGCTCTTCAGAAGGAATGTCCGGTCATAGGGGACATAAGAGGAAAGGGTCTGATGCTCGGTATAGAATTCGTAGACCCGAAGGGACAAGTGGACATCATGGGACACCCCTCAGAGAGCGGGAAAGTATGTGCCGCCGTACAGAGAGGATGCTTCGATAAGGGCCTCGTGATGGAGAAGGGCGGAAGAAACGGCTCAGTCATGAGATGTCTCACCGCACTAAATATACCGGATGAAGACCTCCTGAAGGGAATTTCGATCTTCGAGGAAGTCGTCAGAAAGGTGAACAGTGAATATGTCTGATTTTCCCTGTATTTTCAAAAATGATGATGAAACAAGAAAGGAATATGAAGCTGTGGTTGAAAAGACCACGGCCTCTTTTCTTTCTTCAATCAAGGACGGGAGTGCCTTTTCCGGCATCAATCCGTATGTGCTCAGGAAAAAGATAGACGAGCTGGGATTTCTCCCCGAGAAGGGGGAGGGTTATGACAGGACCCTTGAAAAGATTACCAAGGTCATCCTCCCGAATCTTCTGCGGACCTGGTCGACGAAATACATGCCTCATCTTCATTCTCCTGCGCTCCTCGAGACGATAGGAGCCGAGCTTCTCATCGCTTCCTTCAACGACAGCATGGACAGCTGGGACCAGGGCCCTGCAGCGACAGAGGTAGAGAGAAGCGTAATCAACGGACTCAAGACGCTCTACGGCTATCCCGGTACTGCAGACGGAGTCTTCACTTCCGGCGGCTCGCAGTCGAATATGAGCGCAATAATCTCCGGTCGCGAGAGCTACTGCAATAAGATTCTCTGCTGGGATGTAAAGAAGAAGGGACTCCCCGTAGAGTGGCCGAAGCTCAGGCTCTATACTTCCGGGATTTCACACTTCTCGATGGATAAGTCATGCCATATCATGGGACTGGGGTACGATGCAGTGAGAAAGGTTCCAGTCGACGACCATTTCCGTCTCGATACAGCCGCATTCGAAAGAATGGTTGAAGAGGATGCTTCATCCGGTCTTCTTCCCTTCGCCGCCGTTGCGACAATAGGGACGACGGACTTCGGGTCAATCGACAATGTGCGTGAGATGAGACGCATATGCGACAGATTCCATATGCATCTTCATGCCGATGCGGCATACGGATCTGCGGCCGTGATGAGTACTAAATACAGAGATAGAATCGGTAATCTCTCACTATGCGACTCCATCACCATAGACTTCCATAAGATGTTTCTCCTCCCGATTTCCTGCTCGGCTGTGCTTGTGAGGGACAAATCCCTCCTCGAGCCTTTCGAGCTCCACGCAGAATACCTCAACAGAGAGGAGGACGAAGAGGACGGCTATATAAACCTTGTAGGGAAGAGCATGCAGACGACTAGACGCTTCGACGCCCTCAAAGTCTTCACGGCCTTCCAGACGAGGGGAAGAGACGGCTTCGACAGGATGATTACTTCTCTTATAGACAATGCTCAGCTCTTCTACTCGATGATCTGCGTTGACAGTGATTTTATCACAGCTGCTGAACCTGAGCTTTCCTCCGTTGTCTTCGCCCTTTCCGGTGGGGATGAAATCAACAGGAAGGTGAGACGTCTGCTCCTTGAAGAGGGTATCGTAATCGGACAGACCGTTGTAAACGGACGCGTCATGCTCAAATTCACCCTTCTTAATCCCAATCTTGAAAAGAAGGATTTTATAGAAATCATCGGTGAAATCAAAAGACTCGGAAAAGAGTGCTGACTACCAGCTCCCGCCGCCTCCCCCCGAGAATCCTCCGCCGGAGAATCCCGTGGAGGACGGGGAGGATGATGCGTGGTTGTTCATTCCGGATGTGTATGAGCGTGAGAATGAGTTGTTGAGAAAAACATAAATCATCCACGGCGAGTCATGGTAGGAGCCGTAATACCACGCCGGCTTCGGAACGGAGATGTTCCTGAACCTTTTCGAGAGACTGCTGCACATGTTCAATGCAGCGGCATAGGGCATGAGGGAGCCGAATTTTTCTCCGTCCGGTTCACTGCATTCGAGGATGTATCTTCTGAAGCCGAGGCATTTATCATAGATGTAATGGCCGTACTCTGTCCTCTTTTCAGTGTGGGATGCCGTGAATGACCCGAGTGCGACCGCCAGGGTGTCTATGACGACGGCAATGAGTACATGGGGCATGTTGAGAAATGTCTTTATGGAAAGCAGAATCAACAGGAATGTGATTCCCGCCCATACGAGCCCACAGAGGGCGGGTACCGCAGTACGCTTCTTCTTCCCCCATTCCTGACCCCGCCTCTGGTACATCGAACCGGTGAATGCAGACGAAAAGAAGAGAGTAACAAGAAGAAGAGAAAAGAGAATATTGAGGATTCCGGGGAACTTAAGAGAGAGTAGAATGCCGTCGAGGACAGACACAATAAGGAATGCTGAGAGCAGAATACCCTCCAGAATATTGCCGACCCTGCTCTTGAGAGCCTTATCTCCCGTTCCGTATTTCTTTGTGTATTCCTTTTTTACTTTACTGTAGTACTCATCCCTGTACCTCGACTCTGCAATGGAATCGAATGTCACATCAGTCTTTTTGAAGACAATCGAGAAGAGCGCCTTCTCCATTTCCGACGAGCCCGGTGGAAGGTCAGAGAGTTTCTCGATTGTATAATCTGTATTCTTCTTCTCTTCGCAGGGAGTTATCCTGATGATGCCCTTTTCCGCCCAGTACATGAGCATCGCACTGAGGTCCCGCTCGGGCTTTCCTTCTCCGTCTTCGAGTATGAATCTGAATTCCATGGGGGAGAGAGCCTCTGGAGGAGTCTCCAATGTGGCTTTATCATACTTTGAGTCACGCCCGAAGAGATACCAGAGAACAAGTGTCAGTAAGAAGAGCAGCAGCGTTATGATGATTGAGATATACAGGTACACCGTCGAGTTGTCCTTCTTCTCTTCTAGTCCCGTCCAGTAGCCTTCGTCCATCTCCACCCTTATGGTGAGGCCTCCGTTGTTCCTCAGCCCCGCCTGGCTCCCCATTATCGTCCTCCCGTCTCCGGAGAGATTGAATTGAGAGAGTACAGTCGAGCCATCATCTCCGAGAGTCACCCATATTCTCGACTCATCTATTTTCTTCGGGAAGGTGATTGTGTATGTGATATTCCATATCGGGGTGTCCCAATCCGGGGAGATGATGTTGTAGTAAAATTCGTCGTACTCCTTGTAGAGGTCACGCCCGAGGGAGTAATCATATTCTACTATGTATTCCTGCTCACCCGAGACGAGTATGTCCTCATCTCCGAGATAGAAACGGTAGCAGCCGTCCTCCTTCTCCTCATTGAAGGGGGTATTGCTTACAAAGTTGTCCACCTCAGCTCTTACAGGGTCTGCAAAGTTCCCGTCCGGGTTCGGGAAGCGGTACTGGATATCGCGGTAGATGCCGTGGGAGGGCAGGTAGAAGTCACAGAGGATAGTCTCCTTCACATGGATGGATGAATCCTCATTCACATCAATCAGGATATCGTATGCGTTGACGACGAAGTTTTCTGCGGCAAGCGGAAGGCAGAATGCGAGGACAAGAAAGAGTAACAGCGTTTTCTTCATTTTTCCACTCCGGAAGCAGTATACCCGACAATGCATGTATTTGGAATATTTTACCGGGGTATCTTATCACCGGGGCCCTCTTGTGATACTCTTTCCCACATGGAAAAAGTCTTGGTTGGAATGTCGGGTGGAATCGATTCATCGGTTGCCGCAGCACTGTTGAAGGAGCAGGGTTATATCGTCGAGGGAGTCACAATGCTTATCTGGAAGAAGGATGCCCCGTATCCTGCTCCGGCAGGCTCCAACAGCTGTTATAACCCGGAGAAGGAAGAAGATATCGAGGAAATACGTGGAATATGCCGTAAGATCGGTATTCCGCACCATACTGTCGACTGCTCGGATCTCTACGAGTCCACCGTCCTGAGAAATTTCAGGGACGAGTATATGAGCGGCCGCACCCCCAATCCGTGCATATGGTGCAACAGCCGCATCAAGTTCGGTGCCATGGTCGACAAGGCACGCTCCCTCTTCGACTTTGATTACTTTGCAACGGGTCACTATGCAAGAATCAGATATAATGAAGAGACCGGGCGCTGGGACCTTCTGAAGGCTCTGGACGGCAGAAAGGACCAGTCATATTTTCTTTCGCGCCTGACACAGCCGCAGCTCTCCACGACTCTCTTCCCCCTCGGGGAGATGACGAAGGACGAAGTGCGGAGAATAGATGTCGCCCACACCTTCCATAAAGAGGGAATGAGCGAGAGCCAGGACTTCTACTCGGGTGATTATACCGACCTCCTTCATGTTGAAGACAGAGAGGGGAAGATAGTTCTTGCAGACACGGGTGAGGTCGTGGGGGAGCACAGAGGCTTCTGGCACTATACGATAGGACAGAGAAAGGGTCTCGGAGTATCATATTCGGAGCCGTTATATGTAGTGCAGCTTGACCCGGATAAGAATCTTGTCATAGTCGGAACTGAGAAGTATGTAAGGGGGCTCGGTGTCATATGCTCCAACCCCAATTGGGTAGGGGGCACATCATTCCAGTCCGGGAAAATCTACACGGCTAAGATCAGAAGCACCTCTCCCGGTGTTCCGTGCACGGCGGAGAAGACGGAGAACGGATTCCATCTTACATTCTCCACTGCTGTGAAGGCTCCGACGCCCGGACAGTCAGCAGTCGTCTATGACGGGGAGAGAGTCATTGCCAGTGCAATCATAGAAAGAACGGAGAACGAAACATGAAAAAGGCCGGAAGCTTGATACCTCCGGCCGTATAATTCTTTCTCCATTACAGATGGAACATGCCGAATGCGAGAGCCGTGATGATGAATATCACATACATCGGAAGGGCATATTTCATGAAGGTCTTGAGATAGCTTCCGTAGTCCATCTCCGTGCGGTCGATGAGAAGGAAGAGCCATGCAACCGTCGGGCTTCCGTAGCGGATAGCCTGTCCCATCATTGCCGCGATGGTGATTTCCATGCCCGGAATGCTGTACTGTGCTGCAAGAGATACGAGTACGGGAAGTACACCGAAATAGTATGCATCGACGGGAAGAGCCCAGCATGCTACTGCTCCGATGACGGCGAAGAGGATAGGAATGTGCGATCCGATTGATTCTGGAATGAGACTTGCAAGGTTGGCTGCAAGTGCATCCGCCATGCCGCTTCCGTTGAGAACGCCCATGAAGCATCCTGCTGCAAAGATGATGACTGCAACCGATATTGTGTCACCGCCGTTTGCATCTATGCGTTCACGCTGCTCCTTGAAGCTGTAGTTTACAGCAAGGACAACTGCTGTTCCGATGAGGAAGAGAAGTGCTCCGCTTGCAACTCCTGCGATAAGGGCTACCATCAGGGCAAGGGTGAAGACAGCATTGAAGATGAAGAGCTTCGGTCTTTTTGACTCCTTGTCTGCATCGGTGATTGTTGCACACATCTCTTCAATCTGCTCTTTTGTGATGATTTCGTTGGATCCCGGAACATAGCCCAGTCTCTTTCTCTCGGCCTTTCCGAGGAAGTAGGCAAGTACGATGATGTAGATTTCGCCGGCAATCATGACGGGGAGGAATGTTCTGAAGAGGACATTCACATCCACGTTGATGACAGAGGCCGCCCTTGCAAGAGGTCCGCCCCATGGAAGACAGTTGCCGATTGAACAGGGTAGGATGATCATCATCGCAAGGTACGAGAGCTTGAGATTCATCTTCTTGAAGAGCGGTAGGAATGCTGCCGTGATGATGAGGATTGTGGTTGTTCCGTCACCGTCAAGGGTAACGACGCTTGCTGTGAGGACAGTTACCATCATGACCTTGAGAGGGTCGCCCTTGGCCTTTCTGATGAGGAATGTGCATAAGGGGTCGAAGAGTCCCACATTCATCATTATGCAGAAGTAGAGGACTGCGAAGAGAATCATTATACCGGAGTTCACCGTTCCGAGCTTGACGGAACCCGACTCTGTCGTTGAATAGAAAAGACCGCTCTTGAACCATGAGAACAGAGTGGTTACCGGAACCTTGTTGATGAAACAGGCAATTATTCCTGCAACTGTGGATGACAGTATAAGGCCGGTGAAGGCGGACATCTTCTTGGTGCATACGAGGACCAGGAAGAGGATAATCATAAAGTAGGCACTTGCTGCTAGCATATCAATACACTCCCTTTGTTTTTGATGGGGAAGGCCGGAATGACCTCCCCTCTCTTATTTCGCTGTCAGGCTTTGTTGAGCATTTCTGTAACCCATGCCGGTGCAAGATCCGGAAGCTCCTTTCCTTCTTCCTTGCATCTGCGGTACTGGGCAATCTTCTCTCTGCGTTTTTCCTCGTAGTCGTTCTTCTTCTCCGCTGCTTCGAGAACTTCTTCGATGCGGTCTCTCGGAACGACTGTCACTCCATCATAGTCACCCATGACGAGGTCTCCCGGGACAACCTTTACGCCAGCGCACATGACTGTCGTGTTGATTTCTCCCGGTCCCTTCTTTGCAGGGCTGCGCTGCATGAAGCCCTTTGCATAGATCGGTATATCGAGGGCGGCAAGACCTGTTTTGTCTCTTACATATCCGTCGACGACGATGCCGGATAGTCCTATTGCATCCGCTGCGCTTCCCATGAGGTCGCCCATGTAGGCGCGTTCCGTATAACCCTTTCCTGCAACAACAAGTACGTAGCCGGGCTTACCCTGGTAGATTGCAACGTGGATCGGGAAGTTGTCACCGTCCTCCGTGTCTACAGTACATGCCGTTCCGATCATGACCTTACTGTCGTCTATTGCGGAAAGCGACATGTCCATACAGCCGTTACGCTCGATTCCGAGAGCTGCCATGCCGTCGCAGAGCTGTGCGGGGCTGAGCTTCTTTGCTCTCTCGATCAGATCCTGGGGAATCAACTCAGGCAACTCATGATAATTAGCACTCATTTTCTTTTCTCTCCTTATTGCTTATTTACCTATCCAGAGGCGGATGGCGTCTTTATAGTTCATGCTCCCGTCGGGATTCATCTTCTCCTCCCAGTGCTGCTCTGCCAGAGTGTCAAGTTTCCTGACGGCAGCCTTTGTCATCGATGCGTCCACTCCGAGAGCTTCGAGGGTGTCGACGACGTCCTTCATCTCCGCCGAGCGGCGGGATGCGTGGATCATAGTCCTTGCAATGAAGGTATTTGAAAGCTTCTCCACTGTCTTTCCGTTGAGTGATTCACTAAGTGATTCTACAAGGGTATCGAGAACGCCGTATTTCTCCGCTCCTGCATAGGATTCGAACATCAGCTGCGGAAGTCCCTTCATTACAACGCTCTTGAGCATCTTGATTGCTGATGCGCCGCCTGCAGGTGCATTGAGGACGGTCAATTTCATTCCGTACTGCTCAAATGCATCGTGGAATCTTACTGCGCCGTCACCGGCAAGGAACATCGGAACTTTATGGCGGTTGCCGGGTACTGTTCCCATGACACCTGCATCACAGAAGAGTACACCTTCCTTACGGGGAATACTGTTGATGGCTTCCTCGACTGTCGGAGCGCATGAGTTGAGATCGACATAGACCTGTCCCTTCTCCAGTGAAGGTATGATGGACTCTGCAACGGAAAGTGCGACCTTTGCACTGTTCATACTTGCGATGAACTCTCCTTCCTTCTCCGCTTCCTCCAGTGAAATGAGAGGAACGCCTGTCTCCTCTGCACGCTGACGGATAAGAAGACCGCGTACAGGGTCCGATGCAAAAGCATCATATGCAGCAAAAGAAGTAAATCCAGCTTCTTTCAGCCCCAAAGAAATGTTGTAGGCTGCTTCTCCAAAACCGATAAATACAAGTTTGTACTTCATTTTTTGAAATCCTTCCTTTTTTATCTATTTCCGGGCAGAAACTCCTTTAGTTGGATAATTTTGGCTCCGGTTTCAATTTTTGATGGACTAATCCTATCAGGCGGTGCATAGTAAAGCAAACAGTGATTTTTACATGTTTCCAACAAAGAAAATTTGTGGAGGTGTTTATGGATATTATCAGTCTCTACTATTTTACCGAGCTATGTAAGGAACTCAACATGACAAAGACCGCCGGGAGAGTATTCACCTCCCAGCAGACTTTAAGCAACCACATAAAGAGGATGGAGGATGAACTCGGGGTTCTTCTTTTCAACAGAAAGCCCTCCCTTTCCCTGACGCTTGCGGGGGAGATGGTTCTCGATTTTGCAAGAAACACCATCTCGGGCTACGAGAGTCTCAACGAGGCCATCCCGGACATTGTGACGCAGAGAAGGGGAACACTACGCTTCGGGGGAAGTGCCGCACGTCTTAACGCCTGTGTGCCGAGGGTGCTTCCTCTATTCTCCTCACGCTATCCGAATATGGAGGTGAGACTTACAGACTCAATCTCGGTCAATCTCGAGAAGATGGTTGGGGAGGGGCAGCTTGATCTTGCCATTGTGCTCTCGGAGGGAGAACTCCCGGGTCTCAGGAGCGAGGCGCTCATACAGGAGCAGCTCTATCTCTGTGTTCCCGACGAGCTTCTTGAAGAGTACTATCCCGACGATGCGGAGAGGATAAAGGAGAAGGCGATAAACGGAATCTTCGTCAAATACCTCCAGAAGCTTCCCTTCTGCATGATGACGAACAGAATGGGGACTATGCTCCAGTCATGCTTCGACGAGGAGAAGATACCGGCGAACGTATATGCGAGAAGTTCCTACTCGAGACTCGGAATAGCCCTCTCGGAGGAGGGAAAGGCGGTATCTGTTGTGTCGCAGATGCACCTTCTCGGAATGCACGGGAAGGTCCTCCCGAACGTCAATATCTTTCCTCTCAGAAGCAGTTCCGGGCTCCTCTCGATACCTCTCTCCCTGATATGGTCACTGGATGCGAAGATGTCTCCCTCCATGCTCTATTTCATAGAACTTATAAAGGACTACTTCTTCAGTGTAGAGAAGAAGTTCATGGGAAGAGTTGCCTCGAAGGCCGGGGAGGAAGAGAAAAATTCCATCCCGGGAAGGGATGGAACAGCTCTTATTTAATCTCTATGAGTTCGTATTCTCTTGTCCCGATACCTATGCTTTCGGCGTATTCAAGTCCCTGTTTCCAGTTGGTGTCGGGATGCATGTCGTGGAAGTAGTCATGGGTATGGTGATGGGCTTCACTCAAGACGGTATTCGGGTTGACCGGTGCTCTGTTGACGGCATCCGCGGCAGCCTGATCGAGGGCTACTGGGTCGAAAGAAGCAAACATTCCGATGTTGGGGACTATCGGAAGGTCGTTACAGCCGTAGCAGTCGCATAGCGGTGATACATCAATCACGATACTTATATGGAATGCCGGTCTGTTCTGGAGAACAGCCTTTGCGTACTCCATCATCCTCATATTCAGTTCCTCCGCCGAGTTGTCGACTGTCGGAACAATGGCATTGACGGGGCAGACGGGGAGACAGCGGCCGCAGCCTACACACCTTGAAATATCTATCGAGCATTTATTATTGCTGTCGAATACCTGGGCGGAGTGTGCGCAGGAGTGTGTGCATTTATGACAGCCTATGCACTTTTCAGTCAGGACTTTCGGCTTTCCCTGGTTATGCATCTCCATCTTTCCGCGTCTCGAGCCGCATCCCATTCCTATATTCTTCAATGCGCCTCCGAAGCCTGTAGCCTCATGGCCCTTGAAATGTGTCAGCGAGATGAAAACATCGGCATCCATGACAGCCCGTCCGATCTTCGCTTCCTTTACATACTTCCCGTCGACCTTCACCTCTATGTCATCGTCTCCCTTGATTCCGTCGGCAATGACTACGCTCGCTCCCGTCGAGACGAGATTGAAGCCGTTTTCAGCTGCCGTCTCAAGATGGTCGACAGCATTCTTCCTCGAGCCTACATAGAGGGTGTTGCAGTCCGTAAGGAAAGCCTTTCCTCCGTTTTTCTTCACCCTGTCCACGACGACCTTCGCCCAGTTGGGACGCAGAAATGCAAGGTTCCCCTTCTCGCCGAAGTGGAGTTTCACAGCTGCATAATGGTTCTTGTAGTCGATTGTATCGAACCCGCTCTTTTCAAGAAGCGCATCAAGCTTTTCGCAGAGGCTCCTTCCGTCCGTTGTCCTCAAGTCTGAAAAATATACCTTACTGGCCATCTTTCTCCTCCCTGTCCTTGTATTTTACTATGGATTCCGTTTTTCGGAAGATTTTTTCGAATCTCTGGAGTTCACTCTCGCTCAGTCCTGCTCTTTCTATCAGATCGAGGAGGTACTGCTCTGTCCATTTCTTCTCCTCGTCCCACTTGTAGTAGCCGATTTCCTCAAGGTTTTTTGACATCCCTTCAACCGCCCCGGCTATCCTTTTCTTGGTCACTGCAACCATTCCGCTTCTGTACTCCATTCCTCCCGTGAAGAGGGCGTAGGAGATGATCTGCACGGCCTGGGCGAGATTGAGGGAAGGGAAGAGAGGGGAGGTGGGGATTGTACATATTGCGGCGCACCTGTTGACTTCATCGTCCCTGAGGCCGTCGGCTTCACGGCCGAAGACTATCGAGACCTTGCCCTCCGGGAGGCTCTTTATCTTCTCCGAGAGCTGCTCGGGTGAGTATGAACTCATCTTTCTGAACTTTCCGCGTCTTCTCGTCGCTCCGACAGTGAAGGACGAGGATGCCAGGGCCTCGTCGAGAGTGCGGTACCTTGCCGCATTCTCCCATACATCAGAGGCGTGGAGGGCGAGGGTGCGTACCCTGTTGTCGTCGTAGACTCTCTCCCCGACTATCGCAAGATGAGTCAGCCCCATCGTCTTCATCGCCCTGCATACGCTTCCTATGTTCGCACCGTCCTGTGTCTCCACCAGGACTATCTCTATTCTGTCTTCAGCGGTTGTATTTTTCATGTATTTTATTCTATCCATATAAATGGTTTTTTTCTATAATCATCATCAGAGGGCTTAATATGGAAAAGGACAGGATTTATCAAAGGGTAATCGTATTCATCGGTGTCGTGCTTGCTCTGGCTTTATTGAAAATCGGCGCATCCGTCGTAATTCCACTGGCCATAGCGGTATTCGTCTTCATGCTTGTCAGCCCCCTCATGGACAGGCTCACCTCCATCAGGGTTCCGAAGATGCTTGCCATAGCAATCGTTCTCATATTGACGACGCTCCTCTGCCTCTGCTTCGTCTACATCATCATTGCGATGATAAATGTTCTCCTTGTTGAACTTCCGAGCTACATAAACAAGGTGACGGTTTTCGATGCATATATATCGAGCTGGATAAGAGATGTCTTCAATATGGAGAAGGATGAATTCCCTTCGATCATAACCATGCTCAACATCGACTGGGCGCAGCAGGTGAAGAACATACTGAGCTCCCTTTCCTCCGCATCCGCATCCATCGTCGGAGATACTGCGATGGTGATTGTCTATCTGCTCTTCCTTCTCATGGAGAAGGCGACGATCTTCCCCAAGATCAGTGCAGCATTCCCCAATTCGAAGAACGAAGCTTCGGAGCTTGTGAAGAGCATAAGCCGCCAGACATCCAGGTACCTCACCGTCAAGATACTCATAAGCCTCATCACAGGCGTATGTTTCTACCTCATCGCCATAGTGGCCAAGATGGATTTCCCGCTTGTGTGGGGGATTCTGGCATGCCTCCTGAACTTCATTCCGACCATCGGAAGTATAGTGGTGACGGTTCTCGGAACCCTCATGGCCGCCATCCAGTTCATGCCGCACTGGGGGACTGTCGCCCTCATCTTCCTGGGCTTCCTCACAACCGAGATGATTCTGGGAAATATAATCGACCCCAAGCTGCAGGGAGTACAGCTCAACATGTCGCCCTTCGTAATCCTCATCATGCTCGCCATCTGGGGATATATATGGGGTATAGCGGGAATGTTCCTTGCAGTTCCCATCACCTGTGTAATCCAGGTCATATGTGCAAATATACCGTCACTCAAGCCTATGGCTATTCTTCTTTCATCCGGAAGCGGTCTGGAAGAAGAGAAAACGGAGGAGTAAAAAATGGAAATCATCTGTCTTGATCTTGAAGGTGTTCTCGTTCCCGAGATATGGATCTCCTTTGCCGATGAGGTCGGCATCCCGGAGCTGAGGAGGACGACACGTGATGAGCCCGACTATCATAAGCTCATGAACTACCGTATGGATATCCTGAGGGAGCACAATCTAACCCTCCTGGACATCCAGAATACGATAGCACGCATCAAGCCTCTCGAAGGGGCGAAGGAATTCCTCGAGAGTGTGAGGGCATTGACTCAGGTCGTAATTCTTTCCGATACCTTTAAAGAGTTCGCCTCTCCTTTGATGAAGCAGCTTGGGTGGCCCACCATCCTCTGTAACAGCCTCGTCGTCGACGGGAGTAATATGCTGTCGGGGATAAAGATGAGGATAGAGGACGGAAAGAGGAAGGCCATCGAGGCTTTCAGAAGCCTCAACTACCGCACCTTTGCAGCCGGTGACAGCTACAACGACCTCACGATGATCAGAACAGCTGACAAAGGTGCACTCTTCAGAGCACCTCTGAATATTCTCGAAGAGTACCCGGAGCTTCCGCTGTGCACTACTTATGATGAGTTTTACCGGGTAATCAAGGATTTCGTGGACTCAGAATAGTCTTCTCTTCTCCATTTCTATGGTTGTACGCCCGCCGTGTCCGGGGTAGACGACGGTGTCTCCCGGGAGGGCGGAGAGGATGCGGAGGCTGTCAACAAGACTCTGGTAGTTTCCTCCGAGGTCCGTTCTTCCTTCTCCCATATAGAAGAGGGTGTCTCCCGAGAAGAGTATCTTTTCATCCTCGATGTAGAGCGACACCGAGCCGGGTGTATGACCCGGTGTTCTTATTATCTCAATGCCGCCGAGTCTCTCCGGGTAGTCGATTGTGTTGATATCACACGGAATGTCATAGAGGGAGAGGGGAATGCCGAAGGATGTGAGAATCTTCCTGTTTCCGCTCTCGAGGAGCTCTCTGTCGCTCTTTTCGAGATACACCGGGGTGCCGTGAAAAACCGAAAGAATATCCTTCAATCCCATTACGTGGTCGAAGTGGCCGTGGGTGAGGAGGATTCCGTCGAGTTTTCCCTCCTCTCTGAGGATATCGATTATTTCACTGCATCCGTCGGGTGCGTCAATGAGATATGTCTTTCCATCCGTCCCGATGATGTATGAATTCGTCGAGACCATTCCGCTTGTTCTTTGAGTTATCTTCATTGTTTTTGAAATAAAACCGGGATTTCTCCCGGCTCGATCTCTCTCCCATTATGTATTATTTCGTCGAGTAGCTGAGCTGTGCTTCCCTGCCGTTGATGTCTCTGCCGTTGAGGGCTTTGATGGCCTTTTCACAGTTCTCTTCACTCATTGTGATAAAGGAATACTTGTCATGCACACGCAGTGAGTAGATGTCCTCACGTTTGATTCCCAGTTCATTCTGGAGAAGTGTGGAAAGGTCCCGCGCGTAGAGGTGCTTCATCTTTCCTACGTTGAGATAGAGTGTCTTTGCTCCTTCCGGCAGCACTCTCTTTTCTTCCTTTTCCTGTTTTTCCTGCTTTTTCTGCGGCTGTACGGGCTTTTCTCTTCTTTCTTTCTTCGGTGCTGATGAAGAGAGTAATTCCGTAAGCAGCATTGCCGAGAAGTAGCCGCGTCTTGTGAACGGTACGTTTTTTCTGATTATCTTCTTGACGGCTTCGAGCTCGTCGGGATTCTCGCATGAGTTGACTCTGCTCATGATTCTGCCGATTGTTTCTGTCAAAAGCTCTTCCGAGAGAGCTGTCTTTTCAGTTTCCATTTAAATCTCCTGCACGCCCACCTTCAAGGGTAGGGTATAATAATGCGTTAAATGATGGGTAAACGCCTGTCTGTCCCTTTTAATGAGAGAGAAGGACGACACCGATAGGATAATTATCTCCATTCTTATTTGTCAACGTGTTATTTTACAGATACTTTACCTTGTGGTAGTATTTTCAAGATGACAAGCAGAGAAGAACTTTACAGGGAGACGGAAGGAAGAATAGATGATGTGACGGAAAAGCTCAGAGGCCATTTCTTCGACCTCGGCATTATTCTGTTCCGTAACCGTGATATCCTCCCGATCGATATGGGGGTAAGCCTCGTCAAAGCCGCCGCAGATGCCGAGAAGAAACTCAATGACGCTGAAGAGAAGAAGAAAAGCGACGTGGAGTTCATCGGGGAATATGACGAGAAGAAGATTCTCAAGATAGAGAAGGATGAAGAGCTCGAAGCTCTGCGCAGAGAAGAGAAGGACGTAAGACTGAGACTCGGGGCATTGATTTACGAGCAGTGTTCGCTCTCCCTCCTCCCGAGGGATAATTTCTCCGCTGTCTATGATGACTGTGATGCCGAGAAGTCACTGAACGAGAGACTCGGATCGCGCTCGTTCTGGACGAGGATGAAGGCGGGCTCGGAGCTGAAGAGAATCAAACACAGCGACTCGAACAGATATCTTGACTATTCATCCCTTGCCGATGACGAGAAGAATGCCGTCCTTATTACAGGGGAGAATGGCCAGAATCTTGTCTCGGAACTCTCAAAAATAAGAGAGAAGACAGCAGCCCTCAAAGAGGAGGTGAGCTCTCTCGAGGAGTTCCTCTCCTCATCCGTCACAAGAAGGCGTACTCTTGAGAAAGGAGGACTCGAGGAGGATGACAGCCTCGTCGAGGAGTACCGTAATGCTTTCAATGAGTGCATCATAAACTACGGCAACTATCTATATGACCGCGGAGGCTCATGGATAGACGAAAAGACTCCCCCCGAGGTTCTCGATGTGCTCCAGATCATTCTCGAGAGCCAGCATGAATACTCTTCACTCATAAACCGCATGGAGCAGCTGAAGAAGGAAGCGAGAGCTGACGACTACAAGACGATGATTGAAGAAGAGAAGGAGAAAATCAGAATCCTCGAGGACGAAAAGACGAAGATTGATTCCCAGATAGCCGAGATTTCACGTGAGATAGAGAGACTTGAGGCACTGGTCGAAAAACTTGTCAGAACTCAGGATCGGAGGTGAATGTCATCTCCTCTCCCGTACGCGGGTGTATGAATGTAATCGAGTTGGCGTGGAGACAGAGCCTTCCTCCTTCCTCCCTGCTGCCGTAGAGGTTGTCGCCGGCAATCGGGTGTCCGAGTCCGGATGCCGCATGTACTCTCAGCTGGTGGGTCCGTCCGGTATGGGGATGGAAGATTACCCTCGTGTATAATTTACCGTTCTTTCTTTCAACCGAGAGTCTCTCCCAGTGTGTGAAGGCCTCCTTACCGTTTTCGTAATCTACTATCTGGTACGGCCTGTGGTCGACATCGAGTCTGATCGGGAGTGAAATATCTCCACTCTCTTCCCGGATCAATCCCTCCAGGAGGGCTATATAGCTCTTTTTGACTTCTCGTTTTTCAAATTCAAGAGAGAGTTTCCTGTGTGCCTCTCTGTTGAATGCAAGAATCATTATTCCCGATGTGTCCATATCGAGACGGTGGACATGGGGGATTTCAGGAGACGAGGGAAAGAGTTCGTGGAAGCGGTATGCGACGCTGTCTCTCTTCTCTTCCCCGCGCCCGGGGACACTCAGAAAGCCGGAATCCTTGTTCACCACCGCTATGTCTTCATCAAGATAGATGTATTCAAGTCCAAGCATCTCCTTCAAGAGGGGGACACATCTCTCTCTGCAGGGGGGGTAGAAGGTCAATTTGTCTTCTCCAGTATAGCGGAACTCCGCAAGCCCCTTTATCTCCCAGCCTCTCTTGAGAGCTGTGTTGATGAGCTTCAGCCCCGCACATTCTCCCGTCCCGGTAGGCGAGTGTGGATCGAGGCCGTGTATTTTCCCTCCCCTCCAGGTGTAGAAGGAGAATATCTTTTCGTACTCCAACTGCGCCTCGGCACTCAGAGCTCTCCTCTCTTCCCTCAGTTCGGTGTGCCCGGAATCAATCAGGTCGGTGAGAGCGTGGATACGTGCATCATAGAGCGACATATAGCTCTCGTAATCCTTTTCGGAGAAACAGGTATGGACGAAGCCCGGGATGTTGTAGACTCCCGAGAGTGCCCCGGAGTAGCCGTAAAGGACCTTCCTCTCTCCATCCTTCGTGGAACATATGAGGACGCCGAACATGTTTCCTTCCTTTATAAGCGACAGGGGATATTCCCCGTCGGGAGGAAAAGAGACAGAGTTGTTCTCCCTCATCTTTCTGACAAGTTCATAAGCCTCATTCTTTGCATCTTCTGTTAGGAGGAAAAAGTCCATAGATAGAAAAAAAGAGTCGGACAGGGCGGATTTGAACCGCCGACCCCTTGCTCCCGAAGCAAGT
>CAVJJV010000081.1:0-3092 GCA_963650055.1 Comamonas kerstersii
CATGACGTAAGGGATTAATCAAGTAATTTACCGAACTTTTCTATCTACACCCGATTGAAAAGCACCCTTTATCTTTTATGCGATAAAACATATCATCAGTGTAGAAAAAGAGAGGCAAAAGATGAAAAGAGTTGTCACCGTCCAGGATATATCGTGCATAGGTAAGTGTTCGCTTACAGTTGCACTCCCCCTCATCTCGGCAATGGGAATAGAGACGGCTATCATACCTACTGCAGTATTGAGCACACATACGGCTTTCAAAGGATTCACATTCCGTGATCTTACAGAAGACATCGTTCCCATCCTCGACCACTGGGAGAAGGAGAACTTCAAGTTCGACGGTATATATACAGGGTATCTGGGCTCCCTTGAGCAGATAGAGCTCATGAAGCTCCTCATCCATAAGTTCAAGGGTGAGAAGACACTTGTCGTAGTAGATCCGTGCATGGCTGACGGCGGGAAGCTCTATCCCGGATTCGACCAGAACTTCGCATTCAACATGGCTAAACTCTGCAGGGAGGCTGATGTCATCCTGCCCAATCTCTCTGAGGCTGCATTCCTCCTGGGAGAGGATTATCTCTCCGGCGGCTACACAGAAGATGATATCAAAGCCCTCATGTTGAGGCTGGCTTCTCTCGGAGCAAAGAAGGTTGTTCTCAAGGGTGTGTCATTCGACGAGGATCAGGATGATCTCAAGGGAATAAAGGGAAAGATCGGCATATGCTGCTACGACAGCCTGAGCGGAAGATACTCATGGTACTTCCATAAGAAAATCTCCACATCCTTCCACGGCACCGGCGATATCTTCGCATCAATTTTCACAGGTGCGGTACTCTCTGGGTTCTCAGTCGAGAATTCATATAAACTTGCCGGTGACTTTGTTGTAAAGGCTATAGAAAAGACCATCGATCATCCTGATTACAACACATACGGAGTCGACTTCGAGAGCGTCATCCCGTGGCTGACGGAAGAGCAGCAGAGAAGACCGAGAGTTTAATCTCAGTGGAGCCTGTCATCATCATAGGAGGCGGCCCCGCGGGTCTCCTCCTCTCATATCTTCTTCCTTCTTCTCTTCTTATAGAGAAAAACAGCCAGTGCGGGCTCAAGCTCCTCATTTCAGGTAACGGAGCATGCAATGTGACACACGACGAAGAGAGCGGAGACTTTGTCAGACACTACTACGAAAAAAAGAGCTTCGTCTCTCCTTCTATCTACTCATTTTCTCCTGAGAGGATAAGAGAATTCTTCTCGTCCCTGGGTGTTGAGACATATGTCCGCCCTGACGGCAGGGTCTTCCCGGTAAGTATGAAGAGCTCCTCTATAAGAGATTCTCTTATCAGGAGGGATGCAGATATCCTCTACGGCACATCCGTTCTCTCAATAAAAGAAGAAAACACATCATTCATTCTTGAAACTACATCCGGGATATTCCAGGCACGCATTCTTGTTATTGCAACCGGAGGGAGAAGCTACCCGCAGACGGGAAGTACAGGTGACGGCTGGAGATTTTCAAAAGATCTCGGACACAGAATCGCACCCCCGCATCCGGCTCTTGCTCCCCTCAAAACAGAACCTTGCTTTCCTTCTCTTGAAGGCGTAACCCTGGAGGGCGTCACACTCAGAGAAGGTAAGACGCAATTTACAGGTCCGCTTCTCTTTACAAAGAATGGAATCTCGGGGCCTGCAGTGCTCAACATTTCAAGATGCATTAAAGAAAAGACGAAGCTGACGGTAAGATATGTTACCTCATTCAATGCAGGAGATATAAAAAAGGAGAACGGAAAAGGCAGTATGATAAACACCGTCCACCGCATGACGGGACTCCCACTCTCCTTTCTCTCCTGTCTTCTTGGTGATATGAAGGGCCTGAACAACGCATCAATCACAAAAGCAGAGATGATGGAAATCGAGAAGAGGCTTCTCTCCTCGACGCTTGAGGTATCTATCGACGGAGGGGAGAGAAAGGCGATGGTGACCTCCGGCGGAGTGGACACAGCTGAGGTCGATAAGAAGACGATGGAATCGAAGATAGTTCCCAATCTCTACTTTGCAGGAGAAATACTTGATGTCGATGGAGAATGCGGAGGATACAACATCTCGTTCGCCCTGGCCTCGGCATATCTCGCCGCAGAGGATATCAAAAGGAAAATATCACTCTCTGATTCCCGCTCATGATCCAGCAGTAATCTGAAAACTCAAAGACCATGAAGGATGAGACTGTAAAGGTCTCCTCAATCCTTATTCCGCCAAGGTACCTCATACTCGGGAGAAAACTCTCCGGTTTTATGTCGCGGTTGGCGATTGTTATGTGGGGTGTATACCTCTTCTCCCTGTGTAGAGCTATCCCGTTTTTCTTCAGCGTATTCCTGAGTGCATTCACGAGGCCCTCGAGCTCCCTGTTCTCTTCGACCCGGACATAGATTGTCCTCTCCCCGAAGGAGCCCCAGCCGGAAACCCTTACTTCCACCGGAGGATACTCCAGAGCGGAGAGCATATCGATTATCTCAGAGATCGGGCTCTCCGTTTCGAACGGGGGGGATGAGCGTAATATGGGGTTCCGTCCTCATTCCGCTCCTGTTTCCCCATCTTTTTGTCATCCACTTTCTTCACGCTCTCTATCTCCTCCCTCAGGGGCGAAGGAAGAGTAAGACCAATGAAATAACTACTCATTCTTCTCTCTTATCATTCTGAATGCGGTGTCGACGTAGATCTTGTGGGCGATGGCCGCGATGAGCTTTTTGAGGAGCTCCTCCTCGATTGAAGCACACTCCTCTTTCCTCTCCTCCTTCTTTCCAAGACCGAAGACGGAGAGGAGAATATCCTCGAACTCGTTTTTAAAGAATTCATAGGATGCCTGCACGCTGTGGCCGTTATCCTTCTGGAGTCTGATCAGAAGCTGGATATCATCAAGGGAGGAGACATTCTTGCACAGGGCGATGAACAACAGGTAGCAGATCATCTCACGCGAATACTGTTTCTTCACAGGATTGTCGATAAGCTTCTTCTTTACATAATTGCTTATCATCGACTCGGTAATCGAGAAGCTGAAGAAGGGCTCGAGATACCTGTTGATGTATGTCGCCGCCTGGTTG
>CAVJJV010000082.1:0-6065 GCA_963650055.1 Comamonas kerstersii
GGTACAGTCTTGTTCCTCTTCCTCCACCGAGAATGATTGCGACGACTTTTTTGTTGTTCAATGTCATAGGTTTCTCTCCTTTCTTTACTATTGTAACCTGTTTATTTGGTAAATAAAGATAATGTTTTTTCTTCTTACGCCTTTAATGAGAGTTCCGAGTAGAGTTTTTCGTATTCTCCTGCCGACTTCAGCCACGAGAAGTCCGCTTTCATGGCGGAGAGTACAACTTCCTTCATCCTCTCCTTATCCCGGTAGAGATCAAGTGCACGCTTTACTGCATTTACTATCTCATCGGGGGTGAGGGATGTGAATTTGACTCCGTTTCCTCCACCGTCGGATATATCCTTCACGGTATCCTGGAGACCACCAACGGCGTGGACTATTGGTATTGTTCCGTAGGTGAGCGAGTACATCTGGTTGAGGCCGCATGGCTCGTATACCGACGGCATGAGGAAGAAATCGGCAGCGGCTTCGAGAGAATGCGAGAGCTTCTCTGAAAAGAGTATTTTGACCGAGAGATTGGGGTACTTCTTCGAGAGGTAATCGAGCTTCGAGACATATCTTTCGTCCCCTGTCCCTATGAGCGCTACCTGGACATTCTCCCTCAGTATTCTCTCGAGCGCGCATTCCTCTCCATCCATCAAGAGCTCTTCAAAGCCCTTCTGTACAGCCAGCCTCGAGATGAGCGCGATAAGAGGAACATTCTCATCCTCTTCCAGTCCGAACTCCTTCTGGATGTACTTCCTGCACTCCTTCTTGCCGTTCATGTCGGATGAAGAGTACTGTGAGGGGATGAGGGGGTCTATTGAAGGATCCCAGACGGAGCTGTCTATTCCGTTGAGTATGCCGCTAATATCGCTTTCCCTCAGCTTCAGGAGGTCCTCGATTCCGCCGCCGAAACGGGGAGTAAGGATCTCCTTTGCGTACCCGGGGGATACCGTTGTTATCTTATCGGCGGTGTTGACGGCAAGCGCCATCATGTTTATGCGTCCGTTCCTGACTGCAGCCTTCGGAATGAGGGAGGAGGAATAGACGGCATCGAAGAGCGCGAATACTCCCTGGTACTCGAGGTTGTGTATTGTGTAGACAGTCTTCGCCGGAGCTCTGAAATGCTTGAGATAATGCGGTACGAATCCCGTCGTCCAGTCATGGCAGTGCACGATGTCGAACGAGAGGCCGCTGGCTACAATGTAGAGGGCGGCAGCCTTGGAGAAGGCCATGAAGCGGGGGCAGTTGTCACTGTAGGGCGAGAATGATGTGTCGCCGTAGATTCCCCTGCGCTCCGTGAAGTACGGGATACTCAATGCCGCATATATGACTCCGTCCAGTTCCTTTTCATAGACTACCGCCTTTTCGTTTTCCCCGAGCATCGGAATCTGGAAGGATACTGTCTTTTTGAAACCTTCTCTGTCGATGAATGAATAGAAGGGCATGAATACAGTTACATTGTGACCGAGTTTTACAAGAGATGCCGAGAGAGCTCCGACAACATCCGCCAGTCCACCTGACTTGGAGAACGGTACACTCTCGCTGGTTACCATTAATATGTTCATAAGTTCATTATCCTATCAGGAACCGCGACGGGGCAAGTAAAAAATAGGAAAATACAGACTTGAGGAAAAGGAACCGGAGCTTGTTTTACTGCATTCATGTTCTATACTGAATCTGCAGGGTGATATCTTCATTCGAAGCGATTTTCTTTACCAGGAGGGTAATCATGACCAGAAGAATTCCCTTACTAACTGTTCTTTTATTGTCCGCATTTTTTCTATATGCTTCAAATTCCGTTGAAGCAGTAACTGAGTCTCCAGAAGAATCTCATTGGAGAGCCTACGTCGGAACATCCTATCTTGTCTCTCATCTGGGAACTTCATATGCTTTCAACAGAATGGAAGTGGGAGCCACACTCTACAGCGGTTTCCCCAATCTTGCCGTAATCAGCTACCTGGATGATCTGGATAAATATAAGAATGGTGAAGAGGGTGCGGTCAAGCCTGAATTTGCAGACTACATTCTCCCGTCATTCACTCTTGCATTCCTTGGAAGCGTTTCTTTCCTCTGTGATGTGACTCCCCGGAATGACATCTTTGATGTTTTCACGGGCGGTTCCATCTCATTCGCCTATGTTCCACTGCTTAAGGGTGCTGTCTTCTCCCTGGATCTTGTAGTGAGGCTCCAGCTCAATTTCGGCGAGCACAGCGGTGTGTATATTGCTACAGAAGCCCCTTTGGCAGGGGTTCTGATTGTATCATCAACGGAAGGAAATACAGTCTCTCCGTTTGTTGCCATAGCTAATGCCGACTTCCTTGCCGCCTCTGTGGCTCTGGCAGCCTACACGACAAGGGCGGGATACATCTTCAGATTCTGAGGCTCTGTATATACTTGTCTGCGCTCATGCTGGCTTTAGCTCCGTCGGCGGCGGCTGTGATGACCTGCCTGAGGGGTGTGGTTGTCACATCTCCTGCGGCAAAGAGGCCCGGGAGTGTTGTCATTCCCCTGTTGTCTGTCTTTACAAAGCCGTTATCGAGCTCGACTATGTTCTTGACAGGTTCAGCTTCAGGCTCCATTCCTATGAAGACGAAGACTCCGTCGCAGTTAATCTCCCTTCCGCTTGAGAGAATAATTCTCTTCACTTCCTTTCCGTCACCGGCTATCTCTATGATGTTCTCGTTGAGGACTTGAGTGATATTGCTCTTCTCTTTTATTCTCTCCTGGAGCACCTTCTGGGCGCGGAATGTATCTCTTCTGTGGACGATAACCACTTCCGAGCACATTTTTGAGAGGTAGAGTGCATCCGTCAGAGCCGTATCTCCGCCTCCTAGAACAACAACCTTCTTTCCCTTAAAGAACGGACCGTCGCAGGTTGCGCAGTAGCTTACTCCCTTTCCTCTGTATTCTTCCTCCCCGATAACGCCGAGCTTTCTGTGGACGGCACCGGTAGCTGTAATCACAGCCTTGGAGATTATCTCCGTGTCATCTGTCTGGGTATGGAAGAGTCCGTTCTCCTTTCTCACGGAGAGGGCCTTCATGTATTCAATGGGAACTCCGAACTCCTCGCATTGTTTCTCCATCTTTTCCGAAAGGACATAGCCGCTCATCTTCTCCCCTCCGGGATAGTTCTCTATCTCGTCGATGAACAACAGCTGGCCCCCCGGACCCATCGGGTCTATTATGAGTGTGGAATAGCCGCTTCGGGCCGAGTAAATCCCTGCAGCCATTCCAGCGGGGCCCGAACCGATGATGAGAATATCAACTTCCACTTTTCTCCTCCTCAATTTTCCTCAGGAGCATCTCCTCGGCATCGCTGCGCCTTATGTATACGGGACCCTGACCTATGTCGTCGGCTCCGTTTCTGCCGTAGTCTTCAAGTCCCTTTTCGATAAGAGAGTGCGAGAGATTCCTCGGTGCACCTTTATCTTCAATGAGGTTGCCCAGCTCTTTTATTTCCCTTATTTTCTTCAGGAATACTGCAGTATCGGGTCCAGTTACGAGAACGGGCTCATCAATCTTTTCGATTTCGGAGAGAATGAGCTCTGTGCTCTCGTCTCTCTCGGGGATGAGAGTCGTGCCGTCCTTTGTCAGACGGAAGTAGAATCTCTTCTTCTTTGCGTCGATGACGGAGAGGACATATCCCTTCCACAGGGGGCGCACTGAGTCCTCGATTACTGAAAGTGTCGGTACGCTCACAAGGGGGATTCCGAGTGCGAGTGATATCCCCTTGAAGAGGGACATCGTGATTCTGAGGCCGGTGAATGACCCCGGGCCTCGTGTGCATACAAGAAGATTTAAATCCTTGAGTGTCAGGCCTGCGCGGGAGAGGATGGCCTTTACCTCCCCCAGTAGATTCTCGCTCGGGGCGAATGAAGATGTAATCATTCTCTCTTCATAGAAGGTGTCTGTCTTAAGTGCGATGGAAACGATTGATGATGAAGTATCTGCAGAGAGAATGTTCACAGCTCAAGCCCCCTTATTGAAATTGACCTCGTGAGGTCGTCGTTGATTGTTACATCGATGTAGATGGTGGAGTCGGGAAGCATCGAGTCGATCTTCTCCGACCATTCAATCAATGTGATTCCGTCGGGATAGAGGAATTCCTCTCCTCCCATTGATTCGAACTCGTCCTCTCCACTGAGGCGGTAGATATCGAGATGATAGAGCTTCTCCCTCCCGTCGTATTCCTGGACGATTGTGAAGGTCGGGCTGACGATTGCCTCACAGATGCCGAGGGAGCGTGCAATACCCTTTGCTATGACGGTCTTTCCAGCTCCGAGAGAGCCCCGTAATGATACTACGTCTCCCTTTTTGAGTTTTTCTCCGATTCTTCTACCGAGATTCTCTGTCTCTTTTGTGTCTTTTGTTTTTACAACAAGCATATCTTATACCTTCTCACATTCACAGACGGAAGTATCGTCCTTCTCGAAGGATCTGAAGAGAGTATCCTTGATGTTTTCTCCGTTCTTCTCTTCGTCTCCTTTGACAATCTCTTCGTGGATGATTTTCCCGATTTTATCTCCCGTCACCTCTTCATACTTCTTGATGAGGGCCTTAACAAGTACGTCGTTATCGGCAAGGAATCTGGCCTTCTCGAGGTATTCTCTTGCCTTGTCCACATCCCCGTCATCGAGGGAGAGGAAGGCGAGGTTTGTAAGAATCGTGAGGTTCTCTTCGTCAAGGTCGTGTGCGCTCTCGAGATAGATTTTCCCCAGTTCCCTGTTTCCGTCTGCAAGTTCCGAGAGGGCAAGCTCATTGTAAATCTCGGCATTGCTCTCTCCGAGTTCCATGCACTTGAGGAAATTCTCCACGGCACTTCTGTATTCCTTCTTTATTCTGAGTGCCCATCCCTTCAGAAAGTATCCGTTCCAGATCTTCGGGTTCTTTTCTATGAATCCTTCGATGACGGGGAGTGCTTTGTCTGCCTCTCCGAGGGATAGAAAATCATAGGCTTCCTCGATTTTATCCTTATTGTCGAGTTTGAAGGAGATCTCCTTATCGAGTTTCTTCATCTCCTCCTTCCTCTCTCCTTCCTCTGCAATACTCAAATAGCGCCTGATGTATTCCTTCGCTTCCTCGAGGTCGGCTACGAATGCTTCGTAGGATGCAGCTTCATAGAGAAGGTCCTCATCTTCTCCGAATCTTTCGAGTCCCGATTTAAGTGTCTCTCTTGCCTTCTTTATGTATTCCCTGTTGTCCTCTCCATTCTTTGCCTTGTCTGCAGCCATGTAGGAGTAGATGGTTGCAAGGTTGATGCATGAAGCACTCTGGGGAAGGAGGGAGTACACAGCCTTGAAGAGAAGGAGAGAGAAATCATACTCTCCTCTCTGCTCCTTGGCTATGGCGGCCTGATTGAGCTTTATTGTGATATCGGGATCGATTGCGTTAATCAACTCCTTGTAGTATTTGAAGTTCTTGTTTTCCTCATCCTCTGCAACGACTGTGATGAGACCGCTCATCATATTCTCGACAGTCAGATCGGAGTTCTCAAGTTTTTCCTTTCCGTCGGGGATGGAGAAGGGGACGGGGATGCCGGGATCGAGTTTTGTCTTTCCGAGGTCTATATTGAAAGATGCGGGCAGTGTGATGTATGTAATTCTATCTAAGCTGTTCATGACTAGAATGATAACCGTAAAATAAAAAAAATCCTATAGAAATCGGCCAATCGTCGACTCTTGAACAATAGTTCAAGGGGGAGTCCTTGTTTGCTCGCGTTCTGTACCCTGTATAACCCTTACGGGCGGGTGCAATGCAAGAAAGCTATCCCAGACTCCATAAATATGTGTTTGAGCCAAGAGGTGCTTGATTGCGTTTCTATAGGTCTAAGTCTATTTTACACATTTTCCCGGATAGTGGATAGTTTTTTTGCGAATTATCAAGCTTGAGGATAAATCTGAATATACACTTGCCTGTGTGCGCTATCGGACTTATATTTTAGGTGTGAGGTAATTTCATACCATATAAGTCGATATCAAGGGAGGTCCGTCATGGAGAAAACTAAAAGTAAAGCGCATGCGGTGTCAGATCCTCAAATCAATGCTTTGATTGACAGCTTCACGCTGATGGATGATAGT
>CAVJJV010000083.1:0-2658 GCA_963650055.1 Comamonas kerstersii
GGATGCCCCCTTCCCCGATTTTTTGTCGCAAGGGGGTAGAACTGTTTTCCTTATTGTGGTTCAATTGGGTGAAATCAACAAAAAGGAGTAAAGAATGGAAGACGGCCATAGTGGCAACACAAAAGCTGAAAGTGCAGAAATAGAAATGCCTCCAAGTAGAATGCCGTCTTTCCGGACGGTTACTCCCAAGCCTGGTATTTCATTTCTCCACACATTGAAAAGGAGAAAGATATGGAAGATACACAGCGCCCTGATTATGTACAGGAACTAGTCACAATCATCAAGAGCAATATCTCGCCGGTGGCTCTCAAGGAGAAGCTCTCCGACTACCATGACAACGATATAGCGGAATCCTTCAAGGAGCTGACGAAGGAGGACAGGAGCAAAATCTACAGGATTCTCGATGCCGAGAGCCTCGCAAACATTTTCGAGTACACGGAGAATGCCGCCCCGTACATCGACGAACTCAGTGTCAAGAAGAAGATTGCCGTACTCGGCTCCATGGAGTCCGACAAGGCGATTGAATACCTCAAGAGTGTACCCAAGGGGGAGAGAAACACCATTGTCGAGTTTCTTGATGACGATACGAGAAACGATATAGCACTCATAGCATCCTTCGATGACGACGAGATCGGATCGAAGATGACGACGAACTTCATAGAGATCAAGAACGGGATCACGATCAAGGAGGCCATGAAGGAGCTTATAGACCAGGCCGCCGAGAATGACAATATCATGACTATCTATGTTGTTGCGGAGAACGGTCTCTATTACGGTGCGATAGACCTCAAGGACCTCATAAGAGCAAGGGAGGGACAGAAGGTGGATGACATCGTATCCACAAGCTATCCCTACGTCTATGCCCATGAAAACATCGACGACTGCGTGAATAAGCTCAAGGACTATGCTGAGGACTCGATTCCCGTACTCGACTCCACGAACAAGCTCATCGGTGTGATAACAAGCCAGGATACAATGCAGCTTATCGACGACTCGATGAGCGACGACTACGCAAAGTTCGCCTCTCTTGCCGAAGAGGAGGATCTAAACGGATCTGTCGCCAGTTCCATCAGAAAGAGGCTGCCGTGGCTGACCATCCTTCTCTTTCTGGGTATCGGGGTATCGACAGTGGTGAGCTTCTTCACGCAGATTGCGGCCCAGATCGCCATCCTCATTTCATTCCAGTCGCTCGTACTCGACATGGCAGGCAACAGCGGCACACAGTCGCTTGCCGTCACCATCCGTGTACTTACAAGCGACAGTCTCTCGATAAAGGAACTTTTGAAACTTGTATGGAAGGAGACGAGAGTGGGATTCTTCAGCGGTATAGTGATGGGAGTCATATGCTCTGCGGTCATAGGGGTCTTCATCTATTTCTTCAAGGTGCGTGATGCCTTCTATGCATTCAGCATCTCGTCATGCACGGGACTGGCGCTGATTCTTGCAATGACGCTCTCGACATTGATGGGAACGGTGATTCCGATCATCTTCAAGAAGGTGCATATAGATCCGGCGGTCGCATCTGGCCCGCTCATCACGACGATGAACGACCTTGCGGCTGTAATTGCATACTACGGCCTGGCATGGCTTCTCCTGATCAACGTTGCGGGGCTTGGAGCATGAAAAAAGCAGTGGAATTTTTCATCTGCACAAATTACTATTTGATTGGGAGAAAAAGATGATTTACTGCGTTGAGGATGAGGCGGCTATAAGAAACATGATGGTCTATACCCTTATAGCTTCCGGTTATGAGGCCGAGGGGATAGATTCCGGTCCGACACTCTGGAAGAAACTTGCGGAGAAAAAACCAAAACTCATCATGCTCGACCTGAATCTTCCTGAGGAAGACGGTCTCAGTGTCCTTAAAAAACTCAAGAGCAGTCCGGAGACAGACTCGATTCCCGTAATCATCGCAACTGCGAGGGGCACCGAATACGACAAGGTCCTGGGACTCGACAGCGGCGCAGACGATTACCTTACAAAGCCATTCGGCATGATGGAGATGATAAGCCGGGTCAAGGCGGTTCTCAGGCGCTGTGAGCCCAGGGGCCAGAAGAAGGTCTACTACTTGGGTCCCCTCACCCTCGACACGACAAACCACACGGTGCTTGTAGACGGCAAGAGCGTAAAACTAACAGTGAAGGAATACGAACTTCTGGCAATGCTACTCGAAGAGCCGGGGAAGGTTTACTCGCGCTCTGATCTCATGCAGTCCATCTGGGGGATAACGAATGTCGGCGAGACGAGGACCGTCGATGTCCACATCGCAACGCTGAGGATGAAGATCGGACGCGCCGGACACTACATAGAGACGGTAAGAGGAGTCGGCTACCGGGTCCAGGATATTCAATGAACAATGACTAAACGGATTATAGGCTACGTTCTCACCGCCCTTTTAATCGTATCGCTACTGATAATCACCCTGACTATCCAGGCAACGACGAATGTCATCGGAAAGAAGGAAGAGGTTAAATTAAGGGACCTGCTCGATATCCTCTACTCTGTCTACTCTACATCCGGAACATCATTCATAGACTCACTCGAAACAGAAGACTACAACATCACGGTATTCTCACCGGAAGGCGAGATAGTCAACGGCAGCTACAGCCTTATAGCCGACAGAAAAGCCGTGGAAAAGTTTCTCGCCTCCCTCACATC
>CAVJJV010000083.1:2668-6003 GCA_963650055.1 Comamonas kerstersii
CCCGGCGAGATAGTCAGCACGAACACCGCATTTCTCTTCGGCAGTCTTGCCCTGGCCGGTATATGCACATCCGACGGCATGATTATTCTTGTTTCTACGACGATCAACACCTTCGGCGACACCATCATCGACATGAGAATAGAGCTTCTATACATACTCCTTGTCTGTGTACTTGTCTCCTCATTGACTGCAAAACTCATCTCCTATCTTGTAGTGGAACCCCTCAACAGAATCGATACGGACTCCCCGGGAGAAGTCGACGGAGGGAAGTACAGGGAGATTCTCCCCCTCATCAACAAGATTACCGAGCAGAAGGAGGACATTGCGGCACAACAGGAGGAGCTCAAGGCGGGAAAGAAGAGATTCAGGGCGATTTCCGAGACTCTCACCGAGGGAATGGTTCTCATAGAAAAGGACAGAACCATCTCCTATATAAACCATTCGGCGGTATCATATCTGGCTCTCAGGTGCGACCCCACAGGCATGGACTACGCATCCGTCTTCGACGAGACACTCGGAAGAATCATAGATGCAACAATCAATTCAGGCGCACAGAAAAGTACAATCTACCGGGGAAGCAGCGCATGGCAGGTTGAAACGTCGCACCTGACAAATGAAGGCGGAGACTACAACGGGGTCTCGATGCTCATCTACGACGTGACGGACGAGGTGAATCTCGAGAACGACAGACGGATCTTCACTGCCAACGTCTCCCACGAACTCAAGACCCCTCTCCAGATAATATCGGGAAGCGCGGAGCTTCTGGAGCTGGGTATTGTAAAGGAAGAGGACAGGAAAACCTTCATCAACCAGATATACAAAGAGACGAAACGCATGAAGGAGCTTATCGACGACATACTCAAGCTCTCGAAGCTCGACGAGCATAAGGATGCAGTCGAGAAGGAAAAACTCAGCGTAAGAGAGGAGGCCCTCCGTGTCATCGAGAGTCTCTCGGGCTTTGCTTCCCGGAAGTCTGTCTCCCTCATGCTCAAGGGAACGGACGGCAGGATAGAGTGCAACAGATTCATGTTCTCCCAGATTCTCTACAACCTTGTAGACAATGCAGTCAAATACACAAACGAGCACGGTTCCGTTGAAGTTGAAATCACAGAGGACGGGGACTCCCTCTTCATAGATGTCAGGGACGACGGCATCGGAATACCGGAGGAATACCACAGAAAGATATTCGAACGCTTCTTCCGTGTAGACAAATCGAGATCGAAGGAAGTCGGAGGAACGGGACTGGGACTTGCAATTGTCCGTAACTGCTGTCTTGAGAACGGCGGGGATGTTGAAGTAGAATCATCTACAGTCGGGAAGGGAACGACATTCCGTGTAACCTTTCCCCTGTATAAAGGCCGGGGATGAAAATAGTAGATTATTTCGGTTCTCTCATTGAAAAACTGAAGGTTTATACATTCTCCCGTTTCCGGGGGATTACGGTCTACGGCCTGGTGGGACGCTCGGGAACGGGAAAGAGCTACCACGCGAAGGAAGTTGCAGCGAGAAACAGAATCCCGCTCATCATCGACGACGGCCTCCTGATCAGGGGAGACAAGATAATCGCGGGGCATTCTGCAAAGGAGGAGCAGAACTTCATGGGTGCAGTCAAGGCAGCTGTCTTCGACGACGAAGAGGACAGAAATGCAATAACGACAGCACTCCTGAAGGAGAAGGCGAGAAAGATTCTCATAATCGGAACAAGCGAGAAGATGGTTGTAAAGATCGCCTCACGCCTCGATCTCCCCTCCCCGTCAAAGATCATACACATCGAAGAAGTCTCCACACCCGATGACATCGAAACCGCGATGCACATCAGATTCACGGAGGGAAAGCATGTAATCCCGGTACCCCCGATAGAAATCACCCGTTCCGCCCCTGCAATAGTCTTCGACTCGATACGCGTAAAGTTCGGACACACGAGCGGCCTCAAGAGCGGAATAAGTGAAAAGACAGTAGTAAAGCCCCGCTTCTCGAAGCCCCAGGAGGAGACACTGAGCGAGCAGAACCTCCAGATGATGATCAAGCATTCCATCAGCGAATATGACCCGGTCATGAAGGTCAAGAGAGTCAAGGGAGTGAGGAATCCCGACAGGACATACTCGATAAGCATCACCCTGCTTCTTCCCCCGAGGCACTACATACCCTCGACAATCTCCGACCTGCAGCAGTATGTGGCAGACTGTCTCGAGAAATTCGGGTCCATCATGGTGAAGGGGGTGTCTGTAGAGATTGAGGAGTGGGGCTGATTTTTCCCGGCTTTCTCCTCTTCTTTCTCTTTTTGACCTTCGGATTTACAGGTTCCGCCTTCTTCTCCTTTTTAACTTTTTTCGCCTTTTTGCACTTTATTCCGTTGTATTCAAGAACAAGTATGACAGCCTTCTCCAGGTCTATATTGGACGGAGTTATTGGGCTGAGCATGACCTTGGCCTGTCTGAAGCCGTCCTTTAGAAGCTCGTCCCATGCTCCCTGATGACTCCTGTCGACTATGACGGAGGAACGTATCATGTAGTAGAACATCTCCCCCCTGGAAGGAAGAGAGGCGCCGTTCTTCTTTGCTTCATTCACCAGGCTGTCGAGCTCGGAGAGGCTCTCCGAAGAGCTTCTGAGCTCCGAGTGCATCGAGTAGACGGGAAGAATATACTGCAGCAGTCCGTACCTGTAGAGCTCGTGGATTATATCTTTCGAGTGTCCGGAGGAGAGTATCTTGATGACCTCCTCCGTCAGTCTCGATGGAGAGCAGTCCTCGAGGTGGGAGGCATTGAAACGGATTGCAAGAGATACATTGAGGCAGAACGTGAAGCCTGTCGTCACCTTGTACTTGACGGCCCTGATCATCCTCACCGGGTCCTCCGAGAAGGAATAGGAGAGAGGAATGAGGCTTCTTATCTTCTTCTTTCTGAAATCCTCCATGCTTGAGGAGAAATCAAGTATCTCTGAGGTCTTCGGATTGTAATAGAGACTGTTGATCGAGAAGTCGCGTCTTTTTGCATCTTCTTCAATCGTCCCGTATATATTGTTCGACCCCTCTTCGAAGTTCTCCTCGCTGGAGCGGAATGTCGTAACTTCGATTATCTTCGAACCGAAGAAGAGATGGACAATACGGAAACGCTTACCGATTATACGGCTGTTCCAGAAGAGCCGCTGGACCTGTCTGGGGGAGAGAGATGTTCCTATGTCGAAATCCTTGGGAGTCTTTCCCAGGAGGATATCACGTACGGCGCCCCCGACTATGTATGCCTGGGCACCTGTTGCCTGGATTTTCCTTACAGCCCAGAGGGCATCCCTGTCTATCATGCTGTTTCTGACGGGATGTTCTTTTGAAGTATATATTC
>CAVJJV010000084.1:0-13349 GCA_963650055.1 Comamonas kerstersii
ATGGTGAGGCAACTCAACCATGATGCTTGGTAATTAAATTGCCGAGTAGTTCACATGGATTTGAAAGAGCTAATCCAGACTATATTGAAAATATTTCTATCGTGTTAATTTTCCATCAGGTGTTAACATTCACAAGTTAATCGCTTATGTGCGCTGAAGTCATAAAATCTTTTACTGAAATAGTTTTTTGTATTATACTATAAGTAGAAAAATGTGCTGAGGAGTATGTTAAAAAGTTTTGAGGAGGCAGGAATTATGGCAGATACAATAAGATACGGTAAACCATGTATGACTAATTTACCCCCTGAATTAGGGAGAGCGATTTTTAAGCAAATGCTGAATACTCCAAAACCTGATAGAGATGCAATAGAGAAAAGAATCAGACAGCTTGAAAAAGAAAATCTTGACGTGAGGAAACGTGAAAATGCTCAAAGGTCTGCTACAGAATGATTTGTTCTACTGTAATCACATAGGGGACTCGGAAAAAGATCAGGAAGATATTATGAATTTCTGTTCCCGTGATGAAAAGGGAGCAGGACTGGTCGAGTACATTCAACATATGGCTTTCGTTGATGAGAATGATGGTACTATGCGAACTTACATTGTAAGAGATAATACTAGCTCAGAAATGGTTGGATATTTTTCTTTGAAGGCCGGATTGATTTCATATAATGAACATGATGTTGTTGTTCGTGATAAAAAATCTGGGGAAAGTATTGTTGACAGCAAAACCGGAGTGGTAATGATGCGGCCGGTGTTTGATACAATTCCGGGCGTAGAACTGGCAAATTTCGCTGTTAATCAAGCATATATCCGTCGTCATCCAGATATGAAGGGCGTTGGAGGAATTATCTTTGAAAGATTTATTCATCCTATTGTTGAGCGTGTTTCCGAAGAAATTGGTGTTAAATCTCTTTATGTATTTGCGCTACCCTATGATAGTCTTATTACTCGTTACGAAGAATATGGTTTTTCAAGACTTGAAGAAGAAAACGAGAAGAAAGTTCATAGTCGTCTGAAGCCTTTGTACGATGAGTTTTGTATCTTTATGTTTGAGATGCTGTGACAGTTGATGAGTGCTACGGGTTTTCTCATAAATCTTAATGTTCTACAGTCAGAGTATTAATAGTCTCTAATATCTTATGTACAATATAATTATGTGTGACGAGAAGCGGAAAGCGAAGAAAAGACGGATAGCCGAAACAAGGAAGGTGACCTTTGAGAAAAGAAAAGGTCAGGTCTGTCGCGTCTACACAGTGAAGATCCAGGATGACAAGCTCAGTAAAGTTCAGAGAGAACAGCTCAAGATGATGTTCGTAGAAGCCAAATGGCTCAAGAATGCAATTCTTGCCTGGTGTAAGAAAAACCCTAAGAACAAAATCTCACTATACGATACAAAGAAGAAGACAATAGTCCATAAAGATAAGGACATGAATGATGTCGAGGTGGAACTTAAGTATCTTCCTGCTCAGGTTAAGCAATGCATGCAGAGTGAGATGATTGCATCCATCAGGACACAATGAAAACACTCGAGAAAAAGGGTCTGCAGAAAGGCGGGAAGCTGGAGTTTGTAAAGAAGGTATCTTCTCTTAATCTGAAGCAGTACGGCTCAAGCCATAAGATACTATCAGGGAAAAGAATCAGGATAGCAGGAGTAAAAGGGACAATACCCGTAAACGGCCTCGACCAGTTCCTTGATATTCCCGCTATCGAATGTGCCAATGCAAAGTTATTGAACACTCCGTCGTGGTATTATGTTCAGTTCACAACTTACATCGATAAGGATAAGACGGAACATAAGGAAACCAACGGAGAAACCATAGGTATTGATTTCGGATGTCAGAAATCCCTTACCCTTTCAACGGGAGAAAAGATCAATGTAGAGATTCAAGAAAGTGAGCGTATTAAACCGCAGACAGGAAAAAGGCTCAAAGAATCGGCAGAGGACAGTCTCCCTCATCCAGAAAGAATACCAGAAACAGACTAACCGGAAGAATGACATGGCAAACAAGATTGTTGCGTCTCTGAATGAATACAGGAGAATCGTCATTCAGGATGAGCGTCTTCATGCCTGGCATAAGGGAGGACACGGAAAAGCCGTGCAGCATTCTGTCTTAGGGGCTGTGAAAGCCAAACTGAAACAGAAGGCGAAAACAGTCGTTCTTGATTCCTCTATTCCGACAACCAAACTCTGTACAAAATGTGGAAGATTCAACGATGAAATGTCTCTCTGGGACAGGACATTCAGGTGTTCATGCGGGGTTGGGATGGATAGAGATATCCATGCTGCCGTGAATATGGTCTGGTTTAATGAAAACAACGTAGGTGTGGGACGCACCAATCTGAAGCGTGTAGAGCTGGAAGCTCTAGTTGCCTCGGCGTTAAAAACCGAAGCAGCCAACTTTAATCGATGAAGCACGAAGCCGGCATCCCTTCAGAGGGGCGGTAGTTCACCCGACTAATTACCCAATCTGAAAGGATTGCTGGGTATATACAACATAGGTTTGATTGGAATAAGAAGCTCTAAGCGAGTCGTAGTAATAGGTTCAAGCAAAGTAATTACTCCGCCGCATCTGATACCAGTGTTTCCCGCTTCAGCATTCCAAGACTTCCCGCCGTAAGTACGGTATCGACCTGGAGGCAGGTGAGATTATTCGCAGTCATGATGAAGTCGATGATGGAATTGACCGCTACAGCCAGGGCGACAGCCTCCACGGGAATGGAGAGCTGGGAGAACATCACCGTATAGCATGTGAGGGCACCTCCCGGTATCGGGGGAGCCGCCATCGAGAGGAGAGCTACGATGATGATCATCGTCACAATCCATGCCGGTGTTACCGGAACGGAATATATTTCAGCCATTGTCAGACACATAAGGGTGAATCCTACAAGAGCACCAGGCTTGAAGATGACCTGGCCGAGCGGAATGGCGAAGTGGGAGAGAGTCGGATCTATTCCGAGTTTTTTCTCGCATGTCTCCATATTCACTCCAAATGCAGCAGCTGATGAAGCTGTCGAAACTCCGATTAAAAAGGTCGGTAGCAGCTTCTTCACCAGCGTTGCTATCCTGACTTTGTACTTCAGAGCAAGCACCGTTATGAAGCCGAGCGATACAAGTGGAGCAAAGATGAAAGTCAATAGTATCACGCGGAAGATTCCGCTTACATCTACAGCAATGTCACTCATCACCATCGAAAAGAGGGAGAGGAACACAAAGACGGGGATGAAGAGCGTAAGAGCCTCCATCAGAAGAGACACAACTTCATTCATCTGTTCGATTACCCTCCGTGTCGCCGAGACTCTATCCCCGAGGATGAGTAGTGCAATCCCCAGAGCGGCACCCAGGAAGATTATCTGGAGGGTATTACCGTTCAGGAACGGGGAGACAATATCTGACGGAACTATGTCGAGTATCATCTGGTAGACGGCTTTGATTCCCCCTCCGAGCGATGTTCCCTCTACAGAGAGACTTGACGGGAAAAACCAGATAAGAACAGCAGACGAGAGAGCGGAAATGAGAAAAGTCAAAACAATGATTGAGGTTATGACTCTCTTTCCTATCCTCCCCAGTGTTGATATGTCCCCTATATTGAAGATTCCCCAGCATATCGCAAGGAATATCATCGGCGAGGATATTGCACAGAGAAGATTGAGTATCAAGGTGAAGAGAGGACCTGTCACGTCTTCCACTACAGTCTTCACCCCCTCAGGAACAACTCTCATACCAAGGCCCAGAACAACAGAGGAGATGACGGCGATGAGGAGCTTTTCGATCTGGCTCATCTTCCTTTTCTTTTCAGGATAGACGGAGAGTATGTTCATTCCCCCTTTATAGCTCTTTATGATGCTCACACCGGCCTGCGAGAGAAGACGGCTCGAGAGAGTGTAGTCTTTGATGCTGTCTTCTTCCCTTATCTCGTCACCTTTGACACATACTTCGATATATGAGCGGCCGAGTCTCCTGCCGGACCGGTATTCAACTGAAGTACCTGGAAGAATCTCGAGCCATGAGAGAAGAATATCTTCAAGAGCAAGGCGGAGTCTGAGCACATCCTTTCTCCCGCATCCGCATTTTTCAAGGGAGGAAGAAAAAGCGCTTGAAATCTCGTCGAGTGCAGACGGCGTCAATAAGTATTTTCTGGTTTCTTTCGTCATAAGACCGCATCTCTCCTCTCTTCAACGCTGAGCTGAAAGAATAGAGTCACTTTCATGCATTTTCCTCCACACTATGAAGAAAATCCTCTGTTGTCATGCATAAAGCGGCTCTGAACGCTGCAGGGAAGAATTCCCCCCTCCCCTTCGGTTGGGCAATCCTAACACAGACACTTTATATTTGACATACTTTTTTCCGAATTGGATACAATAATTGATGAATTGGTAATAATCGGGCAGAAGACAGTCTACAGGAACATTACGTAGTTATTGAAAAACCCGGCCGAAGCCGGTTCAAGTACTTATCTTATGGAATCAGCAGTTCCAGTCTGTTATGAATCTTCCCTCTCCGTCCTTGAAGGAACCTGTGGCAATCAGGATAAGGTCGACAAGCGGCCATATGCCGAGTGTGAGCCAGCCGAGGAAAATCATGGCTATCCCGGAGCCGATACGCCCGCAGTAGAACCTGTGGATTCCGATCATACCGAGGAATATACAAAGTAGGAGAGCAGTAAGTCTGCTTCTGTCACTGGTATTTTCATCACGGAAAGAATTTCCCGCTCTCATCTGTCTGCAGCCGCACTTGGGGCAGATTTCAGCGTTATCAAGAATCTCGGCACCGCAGTCTCTGCAATATTTCATCTCTCTTCACCTCCATAAGTGACATTTGATTATACACACGTATTGAGAAATACACAAATCCCCCCGATATTTCAAAATCAGGTATTGCATCTTTAATATCACCTGTGGTATTTTTTCACCAAATGAAAACGATGGATAGACACAATTTATACATTTTCATATAGTCCATAAGATACCGGTATTGTTACCGGTATTTTTTTTGCATAGGAGAAAGAAAGATGAATCATTTCTTAGGACGATCACTGTGTGTAATCGACGACTTGACGAATGAGGAGAGACTCTATCTCTTCTCTCTTGTAAAAGAGCTCAAAGAGGCCGTTAAGAATGACGATAAGGAGAAAATCGACTCATTCAGAATCAACGACCCGGACTACGGCATCTATGAAGTATTCCTGGAAGACAGTACGAGAACCAAGGAGAGCTTCAGAAACGCAATCAACTTCCATCATGCCAAGTCGACTCTTATGAACACCGAAAGTTCATCCTTCAACAAGGGTGAAAGCTATGCCGACACATTCAACACCCTCTGCGGCTACAACAACCGCATCTTCATCATCCGCAGCAAGGTCGAGGGAGTATGTGCCTACCTCAAGGATGAGTGCGGAGAATATGCAGAGAGAAACGAACTCGGCTTCACACCCGTCTTCATCAATGCGGGGGACGGAAAACACGAGCACCCGACCCAGGAGCTCCTCGACGAATACACCTTCCTCGAAGACAACAACTGGGATACCGACTACCTTCATATAGCACTTGTGGGAGATCTCTATCACGGACGCACAGTCCACAGCAAAGCAGACGGCCTCAAGCTCTGGAAGAAGGTCAAGGTCGACCTTGTCGCTCCGCCCGAGCTTGCAATGCCGAAGAACTACCTTGTGAAGATGGAGGACAACGGATTCGAGATAAGGCTCTTCCCGTCGATCGAGAAGTATCTCGAGGCCGATGATGTCGCCTCCAAGTGGTATTTCACACGCCCCCAGCTCGAGAGAATGGGTGAGAAGATTCTCCAGAAGCAGGAGGAACTGAGGTCGACGATAACATTCAGAAAGGAGTTCATGGATAAGCTTCCTCAGAACACGAAGTTCTATCATCCCCTCCCGAGGCACAAGGAGCATCCGACCATCCCGACATTCCTCGATAAGACCCCGCTCAACGGCTGGGAGAGACAGTCAATTAACGGCATGTACACACGTATAATCCTCCTGGGATTACTCTCGGGGAAAATCGGCTCCGACTTTGTCCCTACGGAGAAAGCACCCGAAAATACGGAATACGAGTGGATTACGGAAGCAACACCTTCGAACTCGAAGAGCAGAGAGGTCTCCGAAGGCGTAAAGCCCATCAGGAACGGCATCGTAATCGACCACATCCTCTCGGGTGAGGCCCCCGAGGAGATCAGACGCCACATGATTCTCATCCGCCGTGTCATGGGACTCGACGGCTTAAAGGGAGGCGAATGGGTCAGCCAGTCTGCAAACGGAAAGTACAAGGGAATTATCTTCCGCCCGGGATTCTTCGATCTCGACCATAAGGCTATCAAGAGACTTGCAGCCGTTGCTCCGGGATGCACCCTCAACATCATAGAAGACGGAGAAGTGAAGAAAAAGATCCGTACGAAGATGCCGCCGAGAATCTACAACTTCGACGATCTGATGTGTACAAACGATGCATGCATATCGAACGACACGCAGTCGGAGCATGTTGGAGCGATGTTCCTCAGAACAAGCGATGACAGATACAGCTGCGCATACTGCGGCCGGGCACATACATTCAAGGAAATCTTCAGACACTAAAGGAGTTAGATATGGAAAAGACAGCTTACAGTGAGAGAATAGCGAATCTCGCACTCGATATGGGAGCCATAAGACTTTCCCCCTCGAAGCCCTTCTGCTGGGCGAGCGGCTACTATATGCCGATATACAACGACAACCGCACACTTCTTGCCTCGAGCGAGGCAAGGCGCCTGATTGCCTCCGCATTCAGGGAGATACTCTCCTCCCTCGACTTTGAGCCGGATAACATCAGCGGAACAAGCACAGCAGGAATCCCGCATGCAACGACGCTTGCCGATATGCTCGATAAGCCCCTCTCCTATGTCAGGTCATCCAACAAGGACCACGGACTCGGAAACAAGATAGAGGGACTCGGGAGAGCAAAGTCATATGAAGGGAAGAAGGTTCTCCTCATAGAGGATCTCATCAGCACGGGAGGATCCTCGATTTCAGCCGTGAAGACGATAGTGGATGCAGAGGGAGTCGTCCCCTACTGCCTTGCAATCTTCACATACGGCTTCAAGGCATCCGAAGATGCATTTTCTTCTCTCTCTCCGAAGTGTGAGGCAAAGACCATCCTCGACTACAGCTATGTAATCAAAATTGCACTCGAGAGAGGATATATAAAGGACGAGGAGAAGGACGTTCTTCTCGAGTGGTCCTCATCCCCATTCGAGTGGGGAGAGAAGCACGGCTTCAAGAAGGAGGAGAAATAATGCTGTACAAAGATCTACTTATCAAGAGTGCGGAGACGACGGGGAACTCGGCCTGTATGGGAATCGACCCCTCCCTCTCAGCCCTCCCTCAGGGCATAAAGGTCGACGACTATTTTCTCTCGCTTCTCGAGGAGATGGATAAGAGAAATCTCAAGCCTTCTGCATTCAAGCCCAATATCGGGTACTTTGCAAAACTCGATAAACCCAGGGAGGGGAAATTCGAAGGCTCCGCAGCTCTCTCGCGTATTCTCTCGGCTCTCCCTGAAGGGATTCCGTTCATACTCGACGCAAAGCGCGGCGACATCGCCTCAAGCTCCCTCAACTACGCCTACGAAGCATTCGAATGCTGGAAGGCGGACTGTGTCACCGTCTCTCCTTACATGGGTACGGACTCCATCAACCCATTTGTGCTCAATTTCCCGGAGAAGGGAATATATATCCTCAACCGTACAAGCAACCCCGGAGGAAAGGATCTCCAGAACAAAGTCATGGAAGACGGAAGACCTCTCTATATGACAGTTGCAGAGACGATAGTAAAGTGGAAGAAGGAATACTCCGGGAATATCGGAGCAGTTGTCGGAGCCACGAACCTCAGGGAGTTCGAAGATATTACATCTCTCTACAGCACAGAGGAGATTCCCCTCCTCATCCCCGGTGTCGGAAGCCAGGGAGGAAGCGCGGGAGATGTAATTGCAATAATGGATAGGACGGGATACGACCGCCGTCTCTCGCGCATCAACTCCTCCTCCGCTCTTACACACCCCTGGGCGAAGAAGAAGGAGACAGCTCCTTCAGACTGGAAGGAAGTATGTATAAGGAATATTGAAACATTCCTTTTTGAGTGTGCACTATGAAGAAGAAATTTCCATTTTCACACAGGTCGGGAACAGCCGCTCTTGCAACGGTGAGCGGTGTAGCCTCCACAAAGCCCTCACTCATCCGCTACTTCGAGAAGGAAATAGAGGCGGTGTCATTTATAACGACAAAGAGTTTCCAGGTGAGTCCCAATAATGGTAACAGGGAGCCTGTAATATGCGAGGACAAGCCCGGAGTCTGGGGTAACAGCGTAGGACTGAGAAACCCCGGTATGGATAAAGCCCTCGAAGAGATAAAGGCCCTGAGGAAGGAAGGAATAAAGAAGTGGCTCAACATCTCCCTCTCGGCAGACAACGAGAAGGATTTCATAACACTCGTCAAAGCCTTCTCCCCCTATGCAGACTCCGTCGAACTCAATTTCTCATGCCCCCATGCAAAGAAGGGATTCGGCGCCTCGATCGGAAGCGATATCGCCGTAGCCTCGAGCTACGTCAAGGCAATCAACGATGCTACAAGCGGGAGAGAGTGCCTTCTCTTTATAAAGCTCACCCCCAATTGTGACAATATTGCCCAGATTGCGAAATCCGTAATCGCGAGCGGCGGAGACGGTATCGTTGCAATCAATACGGTGGGACCCGTCGAGCACATCGAGAAGAATACCGGTAAGCCCATTCTCAACAACCCCATCGGAGGAAAGGGAGGAAAGAGCGGAGACGACATATTCCCCACCGCCCTGAGGGACATCAAAGCGATAAGAGAGGCAGTCGGGGAGAATGTACCGATAATCGGTATGGGCGGCGTCAGCGACGGAGAAAGGGCATTCAGACTCATCGAGGCCGGGGCCGATGTAGTCGGAATAGGATCTGCGCTCGGAAGAGTGAACCAGAAGAAGTGGGACGAATACCTTATGAGGATCAAGTGCGAGGCCGAGAGACTCCTCATGGGAGAGGACGCGAATATAAGCTCAAGAACGCTCCTGAGAAAAGATACGGCCATGGATTATACTCCCCACAGGGTAGAAACTGTCTCCTACCCCGTTCCCGACACCATGCTCATCACCCTCTCGGGGACAGTCGATAACTTCAAAGCCGGGGAGTTCGTCTTCATCTGGCACCCCGATTACGGCGAGAAGCCATTCTCACTGGCTAAATCTTCTCCCCTTACGTTCATCATCAAGAAGAGGGGAATCTTCACATCGGCTCTATATGAGAATATAAAGCCCGGTGACGAGCTCTACATCCGAGGTCCCTACGGAGCTCCGGTGGAGATACCGGATAGCAGAAAGGCTCTCGTCATCCTCGGCGGTACGGGAGAGGCTGTAGCCGTACCCCTTACAGAGAAGCTTGAAGAGAAAGGCATAACACCATCATTCCTTGTCGGAACAAGCGTCAGCGGCAGCAGGGGCCTCATGGAGGAAGACCTCGGTAAGAAAGGTGACTACTTATGTATAGCCGACGACGGAAAGCCGGGGAGAGTTCTTGATTATATCCCGTCCGCAGTCGAGAAGCTCGAAGAGGACGACACAATCCTCTCAGACATCGCATTTTACCTGGTGGGCCCGGAAATCTTCATGAAGAAGGCAGGAGAAGTTCTCTGCACACTTGGAGTGAAAGAAGAGAGAATACTTCTCAGCATGGAGAAGAATTCCATGTGCGGAGTCGGACTCTGCGGCGAGTGTGTATGCGGCTCTAGGCTCTCATGCCAGTGGGGTACATTCTTCACTCTTGAATTCTTAACTAAGGAAGGAGTTCTATGATAGATCCCCATGTCCACTTCAGAGACTGGAACCAGAGAGACAAGGAGACCATCCTCCACGGAATGAGGACAGGTCTCCTCTCCGGCTTCAACATCTTTCTCGATATGCCGAACACAGCCCCTCCCATTACAAACAGGGAAAATGCCTTGAAGCGTATCGAAGACGGAAAGAAGGCAGCGGAAACACTTCAAAACGAGTACAAAGTCGACAACCTCCACTACTCTATCTACCTGGGTATCACCAGAGACGAGAATCAGATCAAGGAGGTTGTCTCCCTTTATAACGAGCTTTTCCCCTCTGTATGCGGCCTCAAACTCTTTGCCTCCCAGTCCACAGGGAATATGGGTATAACAGACTTGGAGAGCCAGAGGAGAATATACTCGCTCCTCTCCTCTCTTGACTACAGAGGATTACTAGCCGTCCACGCTGAAAAGGAGTCACTCTTCAACAGAAATGAGACGGAACACTCGAGAATACGTAATGCCTCCTCCGAAGCGGCCTCGATCAGCGACCAGATAGAGTCCGCTCTTAAATACAACTTCAAGGGAAAGCTGCATATAGCTCACATATCGACAAGAAAGGGAATAGAACTTGTGAGAGAGGCGAAGAAAAGCGGAGAAATCCACATCTCTTCAGGTGCCACTCCGCACCACTCTCTTCTTACCTCGAATGAGGAATCAATCTACAGGAAGATGAATCCGCCGCTCAGGGACAAAAAAGACAGGGAGAGTGTACTCGAAGGCCTCTTCGACGGCACTATAGACTGGGTCGAGAGCGACCACGCTCCGCACACTATCTCCCAGAAGCTCAACGGCGCATCGGGAATCCCGGGGTTTGAGGGCATGATGAGACTCATCGTTTTTCTCAGAAACGAGGGAATGACAGAGGAGAGACTCAACGCTCTTTTTTCAGATAACGCTCTCAAGGTCTTCAGCCTTCCCTGGACTTCCTCTCCCGTTCCGAAAGTGACGGACGAAATGATAGAAAGAGCCCGCGGCGAGTACCCATTCTCAGCCTGGAGTTAGAGTTTCTTCTGCTGCCTGCACCATATCTTCATTACAAGAGACTTCGGGAGAAACTTCACCAGTCTCACCTGGTTTCTCACGGGGAGCCCAAGAATGGAAACAGTCTTTCTCTTCTTGAGGTCCCTCAATGCCCTCTTCACGACATCCATACTCTCATAGTACCTGTCGTAGTAGACGATGGTGGTGTTGTCCTTTACAGCACGAGAGAAGAACTCCGTCTTTATCCACCCGGGGCATACACACATAACGTGTATTCCCCTCTTTTTGAGCTCCATACCGAGCGCAAGGGAGAACGAGAGAACGAAAGCCTTGCTTGCAGCATATACCGCCATGTATGGAACAGGCTGATGGGATGAGTTGGACCCCAGATTTATGATGAAGGACCCGCTCTTCATATATGGAAGAACAACATGCGTAATAGATATTAATGCCCTGTCGTTGAGATCTACAATCCCCTCGACTTCACACCTGTCGCTCTCTTCAAAGGCTTTGAAGACACCGTATCCCGAGGCATTCACAAGTGCCCCGACTTCCACCTTCCTGCTCTCAAGAAGCTTCGAGAGATTGGAAGCAGAATCCTGCCGGGTCAGATCCATCGATATTGGAAAGATCCTGGTTCTGCATTTACCCCCAAGTTCCTCGAGTCTCTCCTTTCTTCTTGCAATGACCCATATCTCGTCAAAATTATATTCCCTGTCGAGGGATGTGACGAAATCACGTCCCATGCCTGATGAGGCACCTGTAACTATTGCTATTCTACTCATAGTCAGATTGTCCTATAAATTCACGTAAAAGTGAATCGGAGGGAACATAGAGAGATGAGACAGGATAGACGTTGTCGAGGAAGGCAAGAAGACGACGCGACAGCGTATATGCCTCCTTCTCCTCTCTCGGAATAGACCTCAGTAAGGGCTGTGCAAAAGGCGCAAGGACAGCTATCTCATAGTCGAGGGCGCTGTTGAACATCACATCGGCGTTGTTCTGGTGGGGGAATATATGCTTTGTCTCCCCTCTTGTAACGCTCCTCCACATTCCAAGGGTCCGCGCGGCACTCATACCGCGGGAGCGGTAGTCCCGGATAATACGCCTGAGGAGTCGGTTATCGGAAGTGGAGACACGGTTTGAGTCATCAAGGTTGAGCTGTGTCAATGCCGATATGTAGACCCTGAAGACATACCTCGGGTCAATAGAGCCGGTAATCCTGTCGTTGAGAGCGTGGATACCCTCCACAACTATTATCGTCTTACCTCCCATCCTTATGGGGAGAGGCGAGAAAGTTGTTACATGAGTATTGAAGTCATAGGACGGAAGAAATACCTCCTTCCCCTCCACCAGGTCATTCATATTCCTGTCGATAAGACTGAGATTCAAGGCTTCGAGAGCCTCGAGGTCGGGCTTCCCGTTTTCATCCCTCGGGGCGAGATCGGGGTGGTTGTAGTAGTCATCCAGGCTGAGCTTATAGGGCTCGAACCCTAATAGCCTCAGCTGCTCGCAGAGTCTCTTTGCAAAGGTAGTCTTTCCCGATGACGACGGTCCCGCAACAAATACGATGCGGGCTCTCTTTGCGGCAACTGCATCTGCAATGGACGCTATCTTACGCCTGTGCAGGTCTTCGCTGAGTTTTATATAGTCTCCCATCCCGCCCGTAATATTGAGTCTGTTCATCTCCCCGACACTTCTGACCCTGAGTATTCTCCCCCACTCCCTGTACTCCTCGAATACTTTGAAGAGAAGCGGATTGTCCCTGAAGGGGACTATCGACTTGAGGGATGAGGAGACAGGGTACCTCAACAAAAATCCCTTATCACCATAGAGCCTGAGCTGGAAGAGAGACAATAGCGAAGTATTTGAAACAAGAGGCTCGTAGGAAAGCTGTGCATATTCCCCAATACGGTAGACATAGGAGACGGAATCATTTCTCGAAGAGAGGAGGAGAACGGTATTATCTCTCCCGAGCCGGCGGAAGGTATCAAGTGCATCGTCCCCGGAGAGCGGGAGGTATTCAATCGCTCTCCCCTCCTCCACGATTCTCTTCATAGCGCATCTTATTTTCTCCGCGTCCTCCTCAGTAACAGAAGAGTCATCATCGAAAGTAAAGTAGTAGCCATCTCCTAAAGAATGCCCTATTACGAGCTTTCTTCCCGGAAAGACGATAAAAGATGCGTAGGAGAGAAGAAAACAGATTGAGTGACGGTATATTCTCCTTCCGAGTGGATCAAAGAGGAATATGGGCTCAAGTACCGACGAACACTCGAGGCGTTTCTCAAGCGGATATTCCTCCCCGTTGACAAGAGCCCCCACAACAGGGTTTGAGAGGTAATCCGCGTCCCCGGAGATCAATCCAAGAGCCCGCAAAGCCACAGCTACAGTCGAATACATTTCAATTGAAGTAGAATTATCAGAGTATCTAACGTCTATTCTTTCCATTTAAGTATTATCGTCCAGCCCTCCGATTTTTCAAGCTTAAAAG
>CAVJJV010000085.1:0-3665 GCA_963650055.1 Comamonas kerstersii
ACTCTCTATCACATCGGAGCATCGATAAAGGATGCGGGAAAGAAGGCATTCGAGACAAGCGAAATCGAAGACGAAAAACAGACAGAGGAGATTCTGAGAAGACTTTGACTTCTTCCAGCTGTATTCAGCCGGACTCTTCAGAGAGTATGCCCGGATGTGCTCAAAGGCTAAGTCTACAGGCCGCTGAATTAGCATTTTTATTTGGATAGGCAAAGGTATTTTTTTTTTAATCAGATGGGATATGCTCTTGCTCTGATATTTTCTATCAAGGAGAAACTGATGAGAAAAAGAATAACTTTGGCTCTGCTGTGCTGTTTATTAGTAATTGCGCTAGCATCCTGTAACAATGCGCCGAAAACAAATATAGGGGAAATCAGAAGAATCGAGTTCAAATCCCCCGGTGTTTTCAACTACATGGACGGTAATACCTATGCCCTTGTAAACTATGAATACAATCCCGGTGAATACAAGGTTTATGCTTACTATTCAACAGGGTATCAGGAAGACATTACCTCAAGTGTCGAGATTTCAACTACAAATTCTGACATCGTGAAAATCAACGGCAAGAAAATCAAGTTCTCGGATGATGAGGTTGACGGGGTCTATACTGAATATCCTATCACGGTCAAGTACGGCAATTTCACAGAGAATACTGTCGTCAACGCTGTCAGGGCAGGAGACGCAATCGGAGGCTTGAAAGTCAAGCAGACCAAGTTCTTCGTCGGCTCCAAGCTGACATCTTCCATTGCAGGCATAACATATATCAGTGACAGCGGCTCATTCACTTCAACAACATTTCTTCCTTCAAGCGGATATGTATGGCTGTTCGACAAAGATGAGAAGTTGAAGGATTTCAACACACTCAAGGATTCTGCTGAGCTAAAACAAGAAGGCGGCTATAAAGTCTACTATCACACCTACTGGGATTCAAACTGGGAGGAGATAGACATTACCGTCATCCCCCTCACCGATGTCAAAAGTCTTAATGTATTGAGCATACCTCTTTCTCCCAAGAGCGGGGAAACATATACTGCTTCCGAGTTTAACAAAACTTACCTCAAGGGTCTCAAGGCTTATCTATACAATGAAGACAAATCGGCAAAGTTACTCGATACTGTTGTTGATGAAAATGGTGATGTTAAGTCGGGATACACAATCAATGTGTCTGTTACTGATAAGACCGGAACGACAGTGAGACAGAGCGGAGACAAATTCCAGACCGGTGACAGGGTTCTCGTTACCGTTACATACAACTCAGTCTCAGGACAGCGCGGCACATACGTCAGATAATCAATACTGCGTATATTTCAGGCACTTTCTTCGAAATGGGGGAAGTGCTTTTTTATGCATTCAAGATAAGAATAGGAAACTTCTCCTTCCTCCCTTATACTGGAGAGAAGAGGAGGAAAATATGACAAGGTTTGTATTATGCGGTACTGGCTGGAGAGCCGGGTTCTATATGCGTATTGCCGCTCTTCTGAAGGATGAGTTTGAAATAGCGGCAATATATACAAGGAGGGAGGAGAAGAGAGATGAGCTTACCGCCTCTGGCTATAAGGCATCGACGGATCTTGACGAGGCGTTATCTTTCCGGCATGACGCTGTCATTGCTGCAGGTGGCTCGGAGGGATTTCTTCCGCTTCTTATGGAACTCGGGAGAAGAGGAGAGACGATACTGGCAGAAACCACGTTTCTCTCCCTCGATGAAGACGGGCTTAAGAAAGCCTCTCTCATTCCCGGTTATACCATGGAGCAGTATTGGCATACTCCTCTCTACGGCTCTATCAGGGAAGCTCTTCCTCTTATCGGGAAGATTGACTCCGTCTACCTAAGCGCCCTCCATAATCATCATGCCACCTCGATAATGATGGGAATCTTTCCTCATTTGAAGATAAAGGAGATAAGAAGACTACTCGAGAAGGAATCCGGGTGCCTGAAGACGGGAAGCCGGGCGGGGCTTGAAAGAAAAGGGGAGAAAGAATGCTACAAGCGTAAGATCACCGCTGTCGAGTTCGAGTCCGGAGAGATCTTCATTACCGATTTCTCATCCAATCAATATCACAGCTACATTATCCCGTCAAGAATCGAAATAAGGGGAGAGAGGGGCGTAATAACGGAGAAGGGAGTCGCCTATGTAGATAAGGAGGGCTGGCCGGTGAGCCTTCCGTTCGTCTTCCAGCGGGAGGAGACCAAGCCCAACCAGCATCCTGTGTTGACGCACGTAACGCTTGGAGAGAGGGTTGTCTTCACCAATCCCTTCTATCCTGCCGCACTCTCCGACGATGAAATCGCCATTGCCATGATGCTGAGAGAGGCATCCGAAAAGAGACTTGATTATACCATCAGGGACGGAGTCGAGGATGCCCGCATAGGGAAAATGTTTTGATTGTAACTAAAATTTCCTGCACTAGGACATAATCTGACCTGGTGTATGTCCTATCATCAAAGTGTAGTCACAGAGATGATCTATTTTATGGGGAATTGATAGAAGAGGGGAACGGTGAATTTATCCATCGTCTCTGTACTCAGGTGATGGGGGTGTCACATATAGACATCCTCATCACTTTTCTTTCTGACCATGAAGAATGACAGGAGAAAGAGTACGATGATGAAGACGAGGAAATAGAGAGCACTCTCTTCTGTGTTGAGGGAACAGAGGAAATCATATGTCCCGTGGAGAAGAACGGGGAAGACAAGCGTGAGTACTCTCGATACGAGTGCCAGTCCCCTCTCTCCCTCGAGATCATAACGTTTCTCCTTACCGTACCATACTCCCATGAAGACACCGAAGGAACAATGTCCCGGAATTGCTGTGACGGCACGGGTGAGGGCTACGGAGAGGCCGTATCTGAAGACATATAGGATATTCTCCCAGAGTGCGAAACCGAGAGAGACTGCAACGGCATAGACGACTGCATCGTACTGGCAGTTGAACTCGAAGCTGTAGTAGGTCCTCTTTCTGAGCAGTATGTACTTCGACATCTCCTCGCTGACGGCAACCACAACGTAGTACATTAGAATGTTGTAGAGGAGAGTGGGGCTCTCGAAATAGAGGGAGAGAACATAGGTTCCTATTTCCTCGAGAATCATCGCAATGGCCGTCGAGAATATTCCCGAAACTATCAGGAGCAGGATGAATACAGGATTCTCCTTTTCAAGTTTGTCGGCCCTGTAGACCTTTACGAGAAGAAATATGGCCGGTACGACGGCGGATAATATGAGGATGGTCCTCGGCAGAAGCAGAATTGCCAGCATATGTTTGTCCTTTTCTCACCTATTGTAATCACATTTGAGACATTGTGACATAATGTGTTCGCTTTCTTCTTTTTTCGATATCCCCGCCCATTCGCATATGCTCTGGAGAATCGGGACGACGGATTCCCCCTTCTGGGTAAGAGTGTATTCGACACGCGGCGGAATTTCGTTGTACTGCATTCTGGAGATGATTCCGTCACATATAAGCTCCTTGAGCGTTGCTGCAAGCACTGCATCGGTTATGTTTATCATCTCGTGTCTTATCTCGCTGTAGCGCAGCGTCTTCTTTCCGCTGAGAACACATATGATACGTGATTTCCATTTGCCGCCGAATATCTCAAGGCCGTACTCGAGCGGGCAGCGTATATCTTCTTCAAGTTTCTTCTGGTACATTGACTTTTCCTCTTAGC